>VGSD01000157.1 GCA_016875155.1 Deltaproteobacteria bacterium
GCAACAGCGAATAAAAAAATTCCAAGGTTGATGAGTTTTACAGGAGGATTCGACCTTTCCTCTGCGAGCGGTCTTGAATCAACGTTTGATGAAAGAGAACCCGCTGAATTCATGTCCAGTGCGTTTGGAACAGAGCATTATGAAATGGTCATGCATTCCGGAGATATGGCAAGGGCCATGTCTAAAATTATTTATCATCTGGAAGACCTGAGAGTAGGGATGTGTTGGCAGAATTATTATATCGCTCAATTAGCAAGCAAATTTGTAAAAGTTGTTCTTTCAGGTACGGGGGGGGATGAAAATTTTGCCGGTTATCCTTGGCGTTACCTCACTGTTCTCAATAAAGACAACCATGAGAAGGTCAAGTACTACTTTCAATATTGGAACCGACTCATCCCGGAAGACCAAAAGAAAGACTTTTTTAATTCACATGTTCTAAATTCTGTTGACGAGGAATACCCTTTTCGAGTGTTCAATGACATTTTGGTGGATTCGAATAAAAGAGATCCCTTTGAAATCACTTTATCGACCTGTCTCTATTTTGAACTCAAAACCTTTTTGCACGGCCTATTTCTTATTGAAGATAAAATCTCTATGGCTCATTCCCTCGAGACAAGAGTCCCATTTTTAGATAATGACCTGGTCTCATTTGTGCAAAGAATTCCAAGTGAATATAAGCTTCAGCCAATAAACAGGATGATCCCCGTTGAGGAGAATATCGTAGGGGCGAAGACGAAATTCTTTGCCCAATCGAATACCGGGAAATATATTTTTCGTAAAGCGATGAAGGGGGTGGTTCCAGATGAGATTCTTGACCGAAAGAAACAGGGATTTAGTCCTCCGGACCAGTCATGGTATCGAGGTCCAACGATGGGATATATTCAAGAGATGCTATTGAATGAAAAAAGCCTTTCCAGAGGTTTTTTTAACCCACCCTATATTCGTCGTATCGTTCATGAGCATACGGAAGGGAAAGTCAATCACCGGTTACTCATTTGGTCACTGCTCAGTTTTGAGTGGTGGAATAGGATATTTTTCGATGAATAGAGAAATGATTAAAAAAGAGCTCATGGAGATTTTTAGGGAATTTCGTGACCGTCGAATGCGGCAATGGAGAAGGGTTCTACCGATTGGGGATGAAATCTCGGACCGATGGGAAAAGGCGAAATATCTGGGGTTTGGAGAAGGAACGAGTATTTACGACAGTAGTTTAGTCATCGGAGATGTCAAGGTAGGCAAACAGACTTGGATCGGACCTTTCACCATATTAGATGGTTCTGGAGGGCTGGAAATTGGGGACCATTGCAGTATTTCATCAGGTGTCCAAATCTATTCCCATGATACCATCTTTTGGGCTCTTTCCGGTGGGAAGATGGAATACACCCGGGGAAAAACGACCATCGGTCATTGTTCCTATATTGGCCCTAACACGGTTGTGAGTCGGGGAGTGACCATCGGAAATCATTGTCTCGTTGGTGCGAATAGCCTGGTGAACAGTGATCTCGAAGCCTATTCCATCGCTATGGGTTCGCCTTGCCAGGTAGTGGGTAGGGTGAATATCGATGACAAGGGGCAAGTCGAACTTTTAATTAATAAGGATTTGAAACGATGAAAATGGCAATCCTTGAATACCTGGTCTGTCCTGTTTGTGGTAGACCATTCAAAATAGAGTGTTTTAGCGAAAAGAACGGGGAAATTAAGGATGGACTGTTGACCTGTGCATGTGGGCAGTGGTTTCCTATTATTCATTTTATTCCGAGGCTTCTCCTAAGCGATTATCGGAAGGATTACGGAAGCTTTTTAAAAAAGCATGGTTTCAACCATTTACATGAGAAGAAACCGGGAACATCCCACACAGATTCACCGATGGCGCAAGTTCAAAAAAGTTTCGGATCCAAGTGGATGTCTCAGCCCTCCTGGGGCATAGGGGGAGAGACGAAGAGCTTTATGAAGGAATGGATGATGAAGAAATATGGATGGAAAGATGAAAAAACCTTTAGCGCTTCTTTAAGCGAACGGAAACGCATTTTGGATGCAGGGGCTGGACTGGGCCGTGTAATGATGGACTTTTGTACAGTGGGCAAAAAGGGGGAAGTATTTGGAGTAGACCTCAGCGAGACTGTGGAAGCCGCTTATCAAAATACGAAAGGGTATTCTAATGCCCACATCATCCAAGCGGATTTCATGAGGCTCCCTTTTAAGAAAGGAAGTTTTGACTTTATTTTTTGTGAAGGGGTTCTTCATCATACCCGTGACACGAAGAAAGCCTTTCAATCCCTCCTCCGCTTCCTGGCTCCGAGAGGAGAAATCGCCATCTATGTCTATAAGAAGAAAGGCCCCATCCGAGAGTTTTGTGACGATACCATGAGAAAATTTAGTACGAGACTGTCAGATCAGGAATGCTGGGAATTTTCAAGAAGGATTACAAGGTTCGGGAAAGCCTTATCGGGTCTCAACATTGATTTTGAGATACCGGAGGATATTCCCAGCTTAGAGATAAAAGCCGGAACATATAATCTTCAAAGGTTTTTTTATTACCATATCTTTAAGTGTTTTTGGAATGACGAATTTAGTTTTGATGAAAACAACCTGATCAATTTTGACTGGTATCATCCGGCTTATGCTTGGAGGCATACCTCGGAGGAATTGAGGGGTTGGTGTGTAGAAAACAACCTCGATATCCTCTGGTGGTTCGAAGAAGAGTCTGGTATTACCTTTCGTTGCAAGAAATAAATAGAGAGAGCAGTTATGGAATTATACTCTATTCATCTTGTAAATATCGTCCCTCTCAGTGGAGGTATCAATAAAAATGACCCGATGCATGCCCCCCTGGGGATTTTATATGTGGGATCTGCGTTGAAGCGGAAAGGATTTAATGTTGTTTTACATCATATCACTTCAGAAGAAATTGACGGCGCGGTCTCCCAGATCATTTCTGATCATCCTCTTTTTGTTGGGTTCTCGGTCCTCTCGGGTCTTACTACCTATTATTCGGCGAAGATGTCAGAAAAAATTAAACAACGGTCCAAAATACCCATCCTATGGGGAGGACACCATCCATCTCTACTGGGGCAACAATGTCTAGGCGAAACATACATTGATTTTATATGCATTGGTGAGGGAGAGGAAACAGCGGTGGAGTTTGCCGAGGCACTACAGGATAGGCAATCACCAGAAGGCATTCGCGGTATTGGATATAAAAGAAATGGACAACCTATCATTGACGCCACCAGGGGGTGGATCAAAGACTTGGACCAATTGGATCTGGATTGGGATTTATTGGATATCCAAAGGTATTACCCCAGAGTCAGGGATTGGTATAGGTTGCCTCCAAATCTAAATGAAAGGATAGGAGAGAAGCGGTTTGTAACACTCTTTTCTTCTCGCGGATGTCCCTTTAATTGTGGATTCTGTTCCACAAGGGAATATTCTGGTGAGCTCTGGAGGGCTCACTCTGTTGATTACATCATGAAACAGATTTTGAAGCTCGAACAGAGAATTGGCCCTGTTGGTATGGTCGCTTTTTCTGATGATAATTTAATGGTCAATGAAAAACGAGGTCTTTCGATACTAGAAGCGTTATATGAAAAAGGCATTATCGTTGATTACGTCAACATTCGCATCGATCAGTTAAAAGATCAACTAATTGAGAATTTTGCCAAATATGAGGTTCACTCGGTTTTCTTTGGTTTCGAATCCGGCAACACAAGGCTCCTGAAATTGATGAATAAAAATATTTCTCCAGAACAGATATTAGACCGGGTGAGAGCCTTACAACGTTTTCCTCAAATTACGTTGGTTGCTTCTGGAATACTCGGAATACCAACAGAGACGGAGGAAGAAATACGGAATGATATTGCTTTTGCTCTGAAGCTACACAGTATGATTCAAAATGGGATTGTATCATTGTTCCGTTTTATACCGCTTCCGGCTACCAGCCTGACCGAGTTGGCAGTAAAAGATGGTTTTAAGTTACCTGAACATACAACCGATTGGCGGATCATCGATCCTCAATTCGAAGGATACCAAATGAGCTGGTTACCGTGGATGACTCCTGAAAAGCTAAGAAAATTGTACCTCACCCAGACGTTAATTCGTAACTATATGCCAAAGGTTACGAAAACCATGATATTGGGAAGTGTGTACTTTAAAGCTTTCTTGGCGATTAATCGCTGGCGTTTGAAGTATCAGAATTTCTTTGGTCTGACAATTCAATGGAAACTGGAGCAACTGATCAGGCAGTTTGGGATTCGCTTTTTACGGCCACTGTTAACCGATCATGACCGTGGGAACGGGTGCGCTCGTGAGAAAAATGGTCTTGCTTTCAATAAGATAGGATTGCCTACCATCAAAAACATCGTCAAAGTCTGTTTGCGAGTGGTGGATCTCTGTGCAGCCATTCCGATCTGCTTATGTACTCCCTTTGTTTCTCCCATCAGCCAATACTTTATTCGGGTGAACAAGAAGTTTAAGGGGGAAAAGAATGTCCTTTTTCTTTCTGGTGGGTCAACCTTAGAAGATTGTTACAAGAAGTTTGGAAGCCTTGAGCCTCTTTTCAATTACGATGGACCCATTAAGAGTTTTAACCGGGTGGTCCTATTTTGGTATCCGGTTAGGAATAATCTAACGGTAACCTTCCGTGATGACTATATCATTCATGAGCGGAAAGGGATCAGATTTCTCCCCATCACATCCCATCTCCTTCTTCTTCTCGAATTCTTGTTCCTGGTGAAAAGAAACAACATCCATGTCATCAGAGCATTTGATCCCTATCAGAAGGGGTTGATGGCGTGGGCCATTTCTCGATTCACTTCTTTGCCTTGGTGTGTCTCACTCCATGCTGATTATGAAAAACGTGAAGCTCTGCAAGGGGAGGTCATTCCTAGGATGTTTGGATCGATTAAGATAAGCCAACTGATTGAAAGGTTTGTCTATCGAAATGTAAATTTGATTCTCCCGATCAGAGAGTCCTTGGCCGCAAAGATCAAGGCGAAGGGGGGACCGCCTGAGAAAATAAGAATCTTTCCCCATGGGATAGACCTGGGCGATTTATCCTCTTCGAATAACTTGGACTGGCTCGAGGGGAAGGAGTCATTACGTGGTAGAAAGATCATCAGCGTTGTCAGCAGGCTGGAGAAGGAGAATTACCTCACCGATGTGCTCTCTGTTACAGAAAATTTGTCTAAAAAACGCGATGATTTTGTTGTGCTCATCGCTGGCGATGGGAGCCAGAGGAAGAGTGTGGAGGCCGAGGTGACCAAGAGGGGGTTGGGAGACTATATCTTCTTATTAGGATTTATTCCAAAAAAGTGTGTCATCAGTTTAAGACAGAACTCTTATCTCTCCCTCTGCCTGATGGGAGGTTTTTCATTAATCGAGGCTTGTGCAGCGGGGAAGCCCGTCATTTCCTATGATGTGGAATGGCATTATGAATTAGTCCACGACCATCAGACAGGGTTTTTAGTTCAGGAAGGAGATATTATGGAAGCCATGATGAAAATTGACTACCTTCTCGATCATCCTCAGGCGGCTGACAAGATGGGAGAGAACGCGAGAGCTTTGGTATGGCAGCGACATTCATTGGAGGTAACGAGTCGGATGAAAGATGAGGCCTATGGTGAACTCTTAGGTTGGAGGGGCTGCAAGCCCTCGAGATAAAAATATTGGATCTGAAAATGAAATCTCCTGCTGAAGAGATCGAAAGAAATAATTCATGGTATATTGGAGACCAATTGGAGGCAGCTCAGATTTACCGACTGACGATTCAAAGGCGGTGCCAATTCATCGCTGCTGCCGTGGAGCAAGAGAAATTGCGGAAACTTGAGGGAGGCCCTATCAGGGTTCTGGACACGGGCTGTGGCGATGGGGTCTTCATCGATCTTCTCCACTCTCATTCAAGAGTAGATTTGTGGGCACTCGATTATAACCTCCTCAGACTAAAAAGAGCCAAAAGCAGATTTCCCGAGGTGCGCTTTTCACTTCAAGATTTGAAGCAGCCCAGCCTGCGGGAAGGAAAGTTTGACATAATCGTGATGAGCCAAGTGATTGAGCATATCCCAGAAGATGAAAAGGTCCTTAAAATTCTGTTCGATCTACTTCTTGACGGTGGATGCTTAATCCTTGGGACACCTAATGAAGGCTGTTTTTTAGCTCGCCTGAGAAATCATTTTTTAGAGCCTTATATCAGAAGAACAACGGACCACATCCATTTTTATACAGAAAAGGAGGTTCGAAAAAAGATTGAAAGGACAGGGTTGATCATTCAGGGAGTCATGCGAGAAGGGTTTTTTTTCCCTTTATCCAGGGTAAACTATCTGTTCGGATCGCACCCCTTTTTATTCAAACTGATGGATAACCTGGGGAAATTATTTCCCTCACAGGTAGCAGGGTTCTATTTTTTATGCCGAAAAATATCTCAGCCGAGGGATAGTGTTCCTTGATGAATCGTGTTGAAAACTCAACGGGCCTGGATTTATCTTGCAAGTCAGGGGTGAAGACCTCCTTCTGGGACTATTCAGGGCTTCTTCTCAGTAATTTCACCCTTGTTCCCTTGCGTGCGGTCGCCGCAGCAATGATGGCTCGCATTTTGGGGACCGAAGGGTATGGCACCATTGCCCTTTATGCTTCGATGGTCAGTCTTGCTCATCTGTTCGCGGCCAATTGGACCATCGCATCCGTTATGCGTTTTGGCAGGGAGGAATATGATAAGTGTAGAGGCATCCGCCAAACTTTTTGGGCAAGAAATCTCATTTTGATCCCATGTCTGTTAATAGGATTTCTCGGTATTACCCTTTTCAAACATTCGATCTCTCAATATATCGGCATGCCGAATTGGGCTATCGGACTGTTGATGGCCTCCATT
>VGSD01000158.1 GCA_016875155.1 Deltaproteobacteria bacterium
CAGGGGGAGTTCAGAGGTGGGACCATTTAGACCCTCGAGACCTTCCCCAATGGCCTCCACATATTGACCGAAAGAAGGAGTGACTTGGTTTCCAGGAAGGTACTGGGAGTGAAGCGTATTGATTGAGGCAAACCCTCCACCCAGATCGATCCATTTAATCGATATTCCCATCTCGTCACGGAGACGTTTTGCAAAGAGGACCATCTTGGAAGTTGCTTCCCGATAAGCGAGAGGATCCAGCACAAAGGTGCCGATATGACAGTGAAACCCTGCTAGGATTAATTTTTTGCCGATGGCCAGCCGCTTCACTGCAGACCAGGCCTGCCCATTTTCAAGATTGAATCCGAACCGGTCCCAGTTCGGAGTCGAACTGAGAGAACAATTGATTCGGATGCCTACTTCCGGCCTTATCCCCAGACGGTCCGCTACCTTCTCTAACAGAGAGAGTTCATCGAAGTGATCAATATGAATGCGTGCTGTCCCCTTGAGCCCTTTTTCGAGAACCGATTCGGTCTTATAGGGTCCGTTCAGAATGATCCGATTGACAGGGATCTTGAGCCGGACTGCCTTATCGAATTCGAACTCCGAGACGACCTCAGCCCAAGAGCCTTCTCTGTCAAAGACTTTGCAGATGGCATCCAGGTAGTTGGTCTTGTAAGACCAGGCGAGTTGAAATTTCGGGTAACGGAGGGCGAGCAACTCTTTCAGTTCACGGCAGTGGTGGACCATTGTCCTTTCAGAGAAGACAAAGAGAGGGGAACCGTATTTCTCGACAAGATCCGAGACACGGCACCCATCAATGTGGGTCATCGGCGTGATGGCCTGGATTCTTCCGAATTTATCAGACCATCCGTTCTGATATTTCACCAGGATCGGTTTCTGATAAGGGGTTTTGGGTTTGTCCATTTCGAATCTCCGGGTCTGTTGAAAATTTATCGGTATTGAATCTCTCCTTTTGAGAGGATCTCTTCAAGACGATCGATCTTTACAATCTGTTCAAGGGAAATCCGGACAAACATGGTTCCCACCTTAGGCTCCGCCATGGGGTCGGGTTCGATTCCCATGGCCATCTGGGCAACGGCCATCGGAAAATTCTGCCCAGCGCCCACACAGAGATACGTCCAAGCAGGAAAGCGGGGATTGATCTCAATCAGAAAGTAGCGTTCCTCTTTTGTTTTCAGGACCTCCATCTCAAAGGGGCCGCGCCATTTTGTGATCTGGCAGAACGTTTCTGCCATTGATAAAAATTTCGGATCTTTTACTACCACTCCTGCCCAACCTTTTCCCTTCTCCGTCAGAGAGGTTTTCTTCATCGGGAGGCTCCCGATCATCTCACCCTTGCCATTTCCGACGGCAAGGACATCATATTCCTCCCCGATCAGAAATTCCTGGATGATGACCGGCACCCCCCACTGAGCCGTGGTTTGGTAAAAGGCGGTCCATGCCTCCTCTGTTGTTCTGACCAGGGTGGCACCATAGAAGATTCCCTTCAGCATATAGGGGAATGGGATATCCTTTGAGACCTGACAGAGGGAATCCATGTCGGAAACGATTCGGGTTCGAGGATAATCGATATGTGCCTTCTCACAAACCTCGCCAAGATGAACTTTGGAACGAATATCATATTGCTGTTGTGTTGGCAAAAACAGGTGAATTCCCATACTCCTCAATTCGGGTTCCAAACTGATGAAACCGGATATCTCAGAGTCGAGCGTCGGAATGACCAGAGAGAGATCGGTTTTCTTCTTGATGTACTCAAGGCGCTGGCGAAGGGGGAGTATTCCCTCAGAAGGAGGGGGAATGAGATAGGCTGAATCAACGAGGTCGGAAGCATATAGTCCGGGATCGAGTGAATGGTAAGCGAGACCAATGGTCTTTCCCTTGAAACCAGGATGGGCACGAAGAGATCGGATGACCGAGATGCCAGGACCTGGATTATCCGTGGCATTGAGCCCTGTCACTCCAATGACCCAGTTGAATTGATCCATAATTAATTCCGATATAGAATAAAAATTGTTCTCCAAATTTTAAAAATGAAAACTTTTGGGCAATAACTCGGCTTCCTTCAACAGATTAATAAACTCGTAGATGTCACTTCTTATGTCTTCTTCAGTGATTGTAAAATAGTTCCTGATCTCGGACTGAATGGTCTCAATATCTTTTCCTTCTTTTAGGAGTTGCAGGATGAGTCTTCCGGTATCATTGGTATTGAATGTCGATCCTGAATACGGATCAAAAAGAAAGCCGGACTCACTGACAGCGATATCTTTTAAGCGGTTCATCAGAGTTGGGTCCATTTTTTGTCCTTTTCTGGCAAGAATAGGTAAATCATATTAAAACGAGCAAATTTGATACCAAATGCATTAAATCTTTCAACCCATTGTTTTTAATAGGGTCTTTTTATATTTAACCGTATAGAGAAATGAAAATGAGAGATTTTTTGCCATTTTTGCGCCTGAAATGGAAAAAAATTGCATAATTGTGGGTTTTTCAAAAGATTTGATAGTCAGGGTTGGTAAAAAATAAAAGGCTTGAAAAAATGAACAGCCTCTCCTATGATAATCAAAAAAAAGAAGGAGGAGTGAGATGGTAAGAAAATGGAAAAGTTTTTTCTGTGCAGGGATGGTTCTTATTCTCGTTCTCGGAATCTATGGGTGCGGCGACCTCTTCTCCTTTCGGACCATTCGGGAGAGAGAACCAGAAAAGACCCAGCCGATTGCAACATCCTACAGGTTTGAGGATGTTCCTTTGCCACCGGGGATGACTCTCAACCGGAAAGAATCGTTTGTCTATGAGACCAGAGCCATCCGGACGGGACTTCTTGTCTATGAGGGAAAAGGGGAGATGGAGAAGCTGGCCAATTTTTTCAAACAGCAAATGCCAAATCATGAGTGGCGGTTGGTGAGCAATTTTGAACTCCACAATGTGATGCTCACATTTATCAAAGAAGGTTGGAGCAGTGTCATCTATATTCAGCCCCGGGAAGATGAGACCAAAAGAATTGAAATCCGGGTGGGTCCTATAGAGATTAAGATTCTTCCCCAGGCGAAATAAATTTAAACAGGTTTAAATGACTGAAATAACCGAAGCCTTTCGTCTGGAGTCTCCCGCAAAAATTAATCTAAGGTTGGAGGTCTTAAAAAGAAGGGAGGATGGGTACCATGAAATCAGGACCATCTTCCAGAAGATCAGCCTTCACGATACACTCTATTTCTTTTTAAAGCGAAAGAAAGAGATTCGTATTAGAACGGACCATCCCAGCCTTCCTACTGGAAGAAGGAATCTAGTCTATAAGGCAATCAGAATCATACTGGATCAATCCGATTATGAGGGAGGAGTCGATGTCCTGATTGAAAAGCGGATTCCTCTCGGAGCCGGCCTTGGGGGAGGGAGCAGTAATGCAGCGGCCACTCTCAAAGCGTTGAATGAACTTTTAAGTTTAAACCTGAGCAAAAAAGAGTTGATGGTAAAAGGCACTCAAATAGGAGCAGATGTTCCCTTCTTCTTATTTAAGGGGGCTGCTATTGGTTCAGGAATTGGTGAGAGATTGAGAAAAATTACACTACCTCGATTATGGTACCTCCTCATCAATCCTGATTTTGAGGTATCCACCCGTTGGAGTTATCAAAATTTCGTATTGACAAAAACGAAATATCATTTTAATCTTCATGAGTTATTAAAATCGTCAAGAGGAATTTCCGGTCTCCTTTATAACGATCTGGAGGGAGTCGTATCCGCCAGATACCCGGAGATAGCTTTGATGAAAGAGATGCTCCTGTCAGCCGGTGCGACAGGAGCCCTAATGACTGGAAGCGGGCCAACTGTATTCGGTCTCTTCTCAGGAGAAAAGAAGGCCACAGAGGGATACAAGCAATTAGAGGGGAAGGTGAGGAGAAGAGGCTGGAGGATTATCCAGGCACATAGCATCCCCTAAGATAATACCGAAATCCGAAATGATTTAAACTCTAAACACTAAACTCTAAATCCTAAACGAATCTGAAACTAAGAGATTATACTGTTTTGAGTCTTGTGGTTTGAATACTTGAGTTTGTTTAGAGTTTAGTGTTTCGGGTTTTGGATTTATGGTTTAAGATTGGGGTGTCGTCAAGCGGTAAGACACAGGTCTTTGGAACCTGGACTCGGAGGTTCGAATCCTCCCACCCCAGCCAATATATTAAAGTGAGGAGTAGGGGGATGAGAACCTTTCCCCGACATGAGGAGGGGAATAGGGTTCGGCGACCCCGGCAGAGTCGGGGGAGGCGGAGAGAGCGAAGCGATCGAGCACATCCTCCCCCCCCCAGCCAGAGATTGAAATGGGAAATAGAAAATAGAAAATGGGAAATAAAAAGAGCGTTCCATTCATACTTCTCATTTCTCACTTCCCATTTCCTATTTCCATACGGGGGAGGGACGAATGGTGAGGAGAAGGGTGATCTTGGAAGAGGATAAAAATCTGGATTGGCTGAAGATCTTCACCGGAAATTCCAATATGAATCTGGCCGAGGAGGTTGCCAGGAATTTGGGCACGACCCTTGGTAAGTCCATGGTGAAAAATTTCAGTGACGGCGAGATTAATGTCGAGATTGATGAGAGCGTGCGGGGAATGGATGTCTTCGTGGTGCAATCCGTCTGCCATCCCGTCAACAATAATTTGATGGAACTTCTCATTATCATCGATGCCTTGAAGAGAGCCTCCGCGGAAAGGATTACCGCGGTATTGCCCTACTATGGATATGCCCGACAGGACCGGAAGGTTTCCCCCCGGGCACCGATTTCAGCCAAATTAATTGCGGATTTGATCACCACAGCAGGGGCTTCAAGGGTCCTCACCGTTGACCTTCACGCCGGTCAAATCCAAGGGTTTTTTAATATTCCCGTGGATCACCTCTTTGCCGCCCCTGTGCTTCTGGAGTATCTGAGATTTTTAAAGAACGATTTAGTGATTGTTTCTCCGGATGCAGGAGGCGTGGAAAGGGCACGGGCCTATGCCAAACGGTTGAATGCTTCGCTGGCCATTATTGATAAACGGAGAGAGGGGCCGAATGTTTCACAGGTGATGAACATCATCGGTGATGTTTCGGGAATGGCCGCCATCCTGGTGGACGATCTGGTAGATACGGGAGGGACGCTGGTTCGTGCAGCCTATGCCCTAATAGAAAAGGGAGCGAAGGGAGTCTATGCTTGTTGTACCCATCCCGTACTATCAGGAAAGGCGGTCCAGATCATTTCAGAATCTCCCATCGAGGAAATGATTGTGACCAATACCATTCCCCTGCGAGAAGAAGCAAAAGCCTGCCCCAAAATCAAGATCCTTTCGGTCTCAGGCCTCCTCGCAGATGCCATTCGAAGGATCTATGAAGATGAGTCAGTCAGTTGTCTCTTTGTTTGAGGCAAATTCAATCAAACGCGGGTGAAGGGTCCTCTAAATGGTAGCCTAGATGACCCAATCCCTCGCACGAATAAAAAAAGGGAGCAAAATCTATGGAAAGACCTGTATTAAAAGCGGAAGTAAGAGAGGAAAAGGGGAAAGGTGCGGCAAGAAAATTAAGAGAGCGTGGATTTATCCCTGCAGTCTTTTACGGACCCCATTCCCAGACGATCCCTCTGATCGTTGATCCGAAAGAACTATCGCTCACCCTTCAGACCGAAGCAGGGGGAAATGTCCTGATCGATCTTGATATTCGAAAGGGCAGTCAATCCGAACGAAAAGTTGTGATGGTCAAGGAACTTCAGTTTGATCACTTTCAGAAGAGTGCCCTGCACACCGATTTTTATGAAGTGGCCATGGATGTGATGGTGACCGTGGAAATTCCCATCCATCTTGTCGGGAAGCCAGAAGGAACAAAGATGGGAGGCATCCTTGAGCAGGTCCGCAGGGTCATTGAGGTTCAATGTTTTCCCGGAGATATTCCGAAGAGCATTGATATTGATGTCAGTGCTCTCAAGATCGGCGATTCCATCCACGTCAATGAGATTCGAGTGGAGAAAGCTAAGATTTTATCGGATACCAACTTCACCATTGCCACAGTGGTTCCGCCTGTAGCGGAAGAGAAGAAAGTGGAAGAAGTAGCCGCTGAAGCAGCAGTTGAAGGAGCAGAGGTAAAGGAGAAGGAGAAAGAGAAGGAGAAGGAGGAGAAAGAGTAATCGGGTGTGAAAATTATTGTGGGACTGGGAAACCCGGGTTCCCAATATGAGGGAAGCCGGCATAATATTGGATTCATGGTGGTGGATCGGCTTGCGACCATACATCATATTCGCATTACCACAAAACGCTTCAAAGCACTCTTCGGAAAAGGGTTGTTTGGCCCTCAAGAAGTCGTCCTTATCAAACCGATGACATTCATGAACCGGAGCGGAGAAGCTGTCAACGGGGTGCTCCAGTTCTATCATTACGGTCCGGAAAATTTAATCGTCATTCATGACGATTTGGATCTTTCGCTTGGAAGGCTTCGTTTTAAAATGAGGGGAGGGGATGGGGGGCATCTCGGAGTGCGATCCATCATTGAATCCATAGGAGCCAATAATTTTTTAAGATTGAAGGTTGGCGTCGGAAGACCACCCAAGGGAATGGATCCTGCAAGTTATGTCCTTGGTGCTTTTCCACTATCGGAAGAAGACGATTTAAACAGGGTCCTTGATCAAGCAACAGAAGCCATCAAGGTGATGCTTTTAGATGGAGTTCAAACTGCAATGAACCGGTTTCAGAAAAAAATCAGATTAGAGGAGGGTTAGATATGGTCTGGATTGGAGTTGCTGGGCTAACGGGATTGGTTGCGTTATTCTTCGTTCTCTTCACGGCCAAAAAGGTGATGAAACAGGACCCCGGAACACCTCAGA
>VGSD01000159.1 GCA_016875155.1 Deltaproteobacteria bacterium
TCCTCCAGAAGATGCAGCAGCATTTTTAAGAGAGATTGAGAGTTAGAAGTAGGGGCGATTCATGAATCGCCCCTACAGAGTTCGGAGTTATTCTTTTATGCAGAAATGCCACAAGGTCTAAAAGAGATTAAGGGGGAAGGATGGTGGGTCTTAGTTTTAAAAAATCGAATCGATTAGGAGTTCAAACCTCAGAGGTCCGAAGGAAGAAAAAAAAGTGGCTTCTCCTTTCGGGTTCTTGTTTTATCATCCTTTTAGTGGCTACCTATTTTTATATCCTTCCCTATAATCCCATTCCCTCGAAGGGCGGCACCCCTGACCTCTCCTCCCCGTCACAAGAGGTTCAACCCCCCGAGCCCAAATACCAGACCATCGAGGGCGAGATCAAAGAGAAAAGCACATTTTCAAAGTCATTAGCCGAGAAGTCCATTTCCCAATCTCAGATTGAGCAGATTGTTTTGGCCTTGAAGCCATTTCTCGATTTCAAGAGAATGAAGGGCGGACAATTCCGTTTTGTCGCTGACGAAAAAGGAGAAATGGTGAAATTTATCTTTGAGGCAGGTCCAATTGAGGTCTATGAGATCGAAAAAGGTCCTGAAGGATATGTTGCCCGAAAGAAGGACATCCCTCTCGAAACTTACCTCGTCAAAGTGGAAGGGGTGATTCGTTCCTCCCTCTTTGAGGCGATGGAGGCCATTGGAGAAAAGGAACAGTTGGTGATCTCCTTTGCTGAAATCCTCGCTGCGGAGATCGATTTCTATAAAGATGTGAGGGAAGGGGACCGGTTTCAAATTGCCGTAGAGAAGATTTACAAGGAGAAAGAGTTCATTCGATACGGCCCCATCCATGCCGTTGGATACCAGAGGGGAGATAAGACCATTCTGGGGATACATTTCCATGGCGATTTCTATAATGAGAAGGGCATGGCTTTGAAAAAGGCCTTTTTGAGATCCCCTCTCCGTTTTACACGCATTAGTTCAAGATTCAGCAGAGCAAGGAAACACCCCATCCTCGGTGGGATTCTTCCTCATTACGGGGTGGATTATGCAGCGCCCCCTGGAACCCCCATCTGGGCAGTGGCCAATGGGACCGTGGCCTCCTGTGGATGGGGGGGAGGGTTTGGCAAGCAGGTGATCCTCCGACATCCGAACGGATATATGACTTATTATGGTCACCTCTCCGGTTACGGTCCCGGAATACATAAGGGAGCCCGGGTCACGCAGAAGCAAGTCATCGGGTATGTGGGCTCGACCGGACTCTCCACAGGTCCACATCTGGATTACCGGATGGCAAAAGATGGGCGATTCCGAAATCCGCTCAGGGAAAGTTTTCCTGCAGGGAATCCGATTGAAAAAGGGAGAATGGATGCGTTTGAGAAGAGAAGGGATGAGATGATCGCCTGGCTTCAGGGAGACGCTTCCAATCGGAAGAGACTAGAACCCGAGAAAGGCATATAATGGCCCATAAGAAGAAGATTCTCATCGTTGATGATGAGAGGGATATTGTCAAGGCATTGACCATCCGACTCCAGTCGAGCGGATACAATACAGTGGCGGCTTTTGATGGCGCCCAGGGTGTTTTTATGGCTTACAAGGAGCGGCCCAAACTGATCATCCTCGATATCCGGATGCCAGCCGGCGATGGATTCAGCGTGGCTGAGAAACTGAAGGAGTCGAAGCGGACAAGCGGGATTCCCATCATCTTTGTATCAGGGAGCCCGGAGAAAAATGCTGAAGAGAGAGCAAGAGAATTGGGAGTCCGTTTTTTTATCAAAAAACCTTATGATCCGGAAGAGTTGTTAGACGCCGTGCGAAGGGCATTAGAGACGAGACCTTCCGATCCTACAACATGAACAAAGAAGATTTTGTCATCCAAACGGAAGTTCGAAGAATGCTGATCCGGACCAATATCGATTATACGAAGCTCGATTTTGGAACGGTGAGGGGAGTGGTTTATTTGCGTGGTCTTTTTAAGATTTCCCGCATCTATACGGATGGGGGAGAGGATGAGATCAAGGAATTTACTGCGAAAACCCTTTTTACCTTCGAAAAAAAGATCAGGTCCATTCCTGGCGTCAGCGATATTGTCTTCCAGTTCATCAACTGGCGAAAAGAAAAGGGACAGTGGATTTCGATCGAATCGAAGAAGAAGGAAGAAAAGAAGGAAGAGAAAGATGAAGATAAAACGACTCCCTGTGTATAGGCGAATTTTGAACGAGGTCGAGAAGGAGATCGAGATTCATCCGGACTATGCAGACCTCCGAAACCAAAGGGGATTGCTTCTGATGGCGGAAGGAGATCAGGAGGGAGCGGAGAGGGAATTTGCCCATGCGGTCCGACTCAATCCGAAGTACCGGGAGGCTGCGATCCATTCAGGATACCTCCATATTGAGATGAAGCGGTGGAAGGAGGCCGAGAGGATTTTTCTTTCCGAAGCCCAGAAGAAACCTAAAGAGAGTTTTTTTCATCTTCTTCTGGGAATGATTTATCTTCAAATGGAAAGGAGACAGGAAGCCTCTCTGAGGATTCGGAAGGCTTTCCAAATCCATCCTGCCTACCAGGATGAGTACCGGAAGAAAGGGATTTGGGAAAAAGGGGAGATTCATCTTGGTGAGATGGCCAAGATGGGATTCGGAAAGATTCATCTCAACCACCTTTATGCACAACTTTATAACTTTACCGGGCTTTATCTGGCACGGGAAGGAAGATCGGTTCAGGCCATTCGAGAATTAAAGAAGGCGGCAAAACTTGTTCCCGATGAATTCCAATTTCATTTCAACCTCGGTTCGGTCTATTTTTACCATGGCTCCTATCTAAAGGCCATTGGGGAGTTTAAAAAGGTATTGAAGATCGATCCCGGTTTTGGAATGGGATATGCCTATCTCAGTTATGTCTACGGTTTGTTGCGCCGGACCCGTGAGGCCCGAAGGTTGATGGAAAAGGCTGTTCAGTTAAATCCCCGATATGCCGATCTCCATTATAACCTTGCCCTCCTCTACAGCGACCAGAGGAGGCACAGAGAGGCGATCTCTGAGTTGAAGAAGGCGATCCGAATCAACCCGAGCTACCTCTTTGCCCGCATCAACCTTGGCGTCCTCTACGAAGAGCAGAAGAAATGGAAACAGGCCAAGAGGGAGTACGAAAAGATCCTCAGAATCACACCAGAGGATGAGCATGTGCGGAAGCGTCTCGAAAAGATCTTAGAGAGATAGATGGAGGTAAGGATGAACCCCTCAGCGAAAGGGAGGACCACTGAGGTTGAATCGATGCTGGTGATTCATCAGGGTGCCCTGGGCGATTTCATCTTGGCTTTGCCCGTACTTTCTGCACTTAGACGGGCTTTCCCGAACGCAAGACCGGTCATGATGGGTTACCCCCGAATTCTTCAGCTGGCAGAGGGCCGTTTCTATGCTGACGGGATATTTTCCATCGACCAGAAAGGAATGGCCACGTTCTTTGTCCGTGAGGGGTCGCTGGACCGGACTCTCTCCCAGTTCTTCAGCGCCTTTGAGCTGATCGTCGTCTTTGGAAAAGATGCAGAGGGGCCGCTCATCAGAAACCTGAAAAGGGTCTGTCAGGGCAGGATTCTTCATATCAACCCCTTACCGAATTGGGACGAAGGGGTTCATCTCTCCGAGTATCTTCTGAAACAGTTGACCCGATACGGAATTCCTTTTTCGGAGACATATCCCAAACTCCATCTGAATGAATCCGACCGGAAATGGGGAAAGTATTTCTGGATGGAAAAAGGGATCAAGCCTGAGGAAAGATCGAGAGTCATCATCTTCCACCCGGGAAGCGGAAGCAGAAAAAAGATTTGGCCTCTCAACCGGTTTTTAGAACTTTTTCGTCATCTTCAATCTCAACTTAAAGCAACCTTCCTCATTATCTCGGGTCCTGCCGAGGGGCCGGAGGTTCAAAAGGCCTTCGAAGAATTGGAATTCCACGATCTGGTTCTAGCTAAAGGGCTTTCTCTGGTTCAACTTGCATCGGTCATGGAGGGATGTGGACTCTTCATCGGAAATGATTCGGGCATTTCGCATATGGCGGCTGCACTCGGTTTGCCAACCCTAGCCATCTTCGGTCCTACGGATCATCGGGTGTGGTCTCCCAGAGGGGAAAAGGTCGGGATCGTCCGGAAAGAGATTCCCTGTTCGCCCTGCGCCGAGGAGAGGTTCTTCTTGTGTAAAGGGCTGGAGTGCTTGAACCGGATCGAGGTCAGAGATGTTTTGAAAAGTTTAAGAGACATGGGAGCAAAGGTTTAATCCTTGGATTTTAAAAACGGGCATTGGCAAATTCTTGGGAAAGGAGGTAGAAGATGGAAGAGAAGAAAGTAGGGCAGGTGATCAAGTTTTTTGGGAAGATCGGTGTGGCGGCCATCCGAATCTCTGAAGGCTCCTTGAAGGTGGGAGATCAGATCCACATCGTCGGCCATACGACCGACATCACTCAGACGGTTGACTCGATGCAGATTGAGAACGCCAATGTCCAGGAGGCGGGACCGGGTGCGGACATCGGGATCAAGATCAAGGACAAGGTGAGGGAACACGACACCGTCTATAAGGTCGTGCCGTAATCCTTGATGAAGCAGGTTAAGGTTGAGGTCAAGGTTTAGTAATTTTTTTTGCTCAACCTCAACCTAAACCTCAGCCTCCGGAATATGGGTCGTCGATGCGCTTCATTGCTGATTTTCACCTTCACTCGAAGTATAGCCGGGCGACAAGCAAGGATATGGAGGTGGAGACGCTTGCTCAATGGGCGAAGAAGAAGGGCATCGTACTGCTCGGGACAGGAGATTTCACCCATCCCACCTATTATGCGGAGTTACAATCGAAACTCATCCCGGCCGGGAATGGGCTCTTTCAGCTGAAAAAGGGGGATGAAGGGGTCCGTTTCATTTTGACGACCGAGGTGAGCAATATCTATTCCCAAGAAGGCAAGGGCAGGCGAATCCATAATATTATTTTTGCTCCCTCTTTTGAAATAGTGGGAAAGATCAATTCGAGATTAGGGGGCCTCGGAAAACTCTCATCGGATGGAAGGCCCATCTTCGGTTTTACTGCAAAAGAACTGGTTAAGATGATCCTCGATCTTTCAGAAGATTGCCTCGTCGTTCCCGCACATGCCTGGACCCCATGGTTTTCGATCTTCGGATCCAATTCGGGATTCGACTCGATGGAGGAATGTTTTGGAGAGATGACCCCCCATATTTATGCCATTGAGACCGGCCTCTCCTCTGATCCGGAGATGAACTGGAGGTTCTCGGCCCTCGACCGCATCACCCTCATCTCTAATTCTGATGCTCATTCGCCGAATCGTCTGGGAAGAGAAGCAAATGGCTTCGACTGCGAGCTCAATTATAAAGAGATCGTTGATGCCCTCCGGAAGAAAGACAGGAGAAAATTTCTTTTCACCATTGAATTCTTTCCAGAAGAAGGGAAATATCATTACGATGGTCATCGCCAGTGTGGGGTCATTTTCTCTCCATCGGAAACAAAGGCGCATCAATACCTTTGTCCAGGATGTCAAAAAAGATTGACTGTTGGAGTGATGCACAGGGTGGAAGAACTCTCCGACCGACCAGAGGGTTTTATCCCGAAGAATGCAATTCCTTCGATCCACCTCATTCCCCTTGAAGAGATCATTGCCGAAGGATTAGGGGTGAAGGTGGGGACAAAGGCAGTGGAAACAGAATATGACCGACTGCTCGAAAGGGGAGGATCTGAATTTCATATCCTTCTCGATGCACCCCCGGATGAATTAGCTTCATTTGTCACTCCAAGGATTCTGGAAGGCATCATCCGGATGAGGCAGGGAAAGGTCTCAATCGTTCCAGGCCATGATGGGGTCTATGGAAAGATAGACCTCTTCCCTGAAAGGAGAGAGGAAGGGGAATCCAAGGGGCAACTGAACCTATTTTGATTAAAGGAGATAGAGCCATCTCGTGAAAACAAATTACAACTGCAGATGACTGAAAAATAAAACACTAAAAACAGAGCGGGGGGGAAAGATGGATAAGGAGGTTGAGGAGAAACTCATTCTGGTCTGCCGGAGCGAGATGAAAATGCTAGAACTCATCTTCCAAAGTTTTAGAACACTCAATGAGAAGTCAATCGAAGAAGCAGATCAGATGAAAGAGGAGGTACGGAAAAATTCAACCGAACTGGCAAAGTTTGTGATCACAAGGAGCTCGCCTACCTGGAAGGGAAAAGAATGGGCAAAGCCGTACCTCTCCATGGCATCGAGTTTTGACCGGATGGGTTATAACATGGAGGGAATGTTGACACAGCTGAAGGCGATGGCGAAAGATCATAATCATTTCAGCGATCGTGCTATTAAAGAGGTGAATGATATTTTTCAGGAGGCGATGGACCTTCTCGAAAGCCTTCCGGACCTGATCCAGACAAAGAATAAACTCCTCGCCCAACACATCGGAGAACAGGTGTGGTCCATCTTAAAAATTGCCAATGGATACTCGGAGGAACATGAGGATAGGTTAATCCAGGGGGTCTGTATGCCTAAATCTTCTCCACTCTATCTGGGCCTTCTCGAGTCCCTCAAAGGGATCATCATGCATATCCTGGAGGTGAGCGGGAAGGTTGTTTCCATATCAATGCGATCGTAACCTTCAATATCGATTACATTTCGGCAGGCTCAGGCTTCACTGGTTCGCACCCAAAATGGATGGATAGTGTTGGAAAGTATTAGATTAATAATATTTGGGTTGACAACCCATTTTTTTTATATTAGAAATGAATAGATATTCATAAAATGAATAACTATTTTTGAGGGGAAGGGTATGGAGAAGATTGCCCGGAAAGAGAGGGAACATTTAA
>VGSD01000160.1 GCA_016875155.1 Deltaproteobacteria bacterium
GGAAAATTTTTAAAAAAAGAAAGAGAAAGGCTGAACATCCCGCTAGAAAAAATCTGTTCATTCACAAAAATAAAAGAGCATCATCTCAAGGCTATTGAAGAGGAAAAATTTGAACTGCTTCCTCATCCTCTTTATGTCAAAGGATACTTAAAGAGTTATGCCAGGTATCTTACCGTGGATGAAAAAGATATTCTTCTCCAATATGAAAATTATCTAAAAAGCCTTCTCCCTCCTGAACCCCCCGAACCAATGCCAGAAGCTCAGCCACCGAAAAAAAATATGAGATCATTTAGGCTCTCTCCATTCGTCATCGCTGCCCTTATTTTCGCATCACTTTCCATCACCTATCTCCTCCGCGAATCCATGGATGAGAAGCCTTCCACTTCCCTGCTCTTCCCTGTACAGCCTGCAACGGCTATCCAGAGAGAGGAAGGGAAACAGGCCATTGATCTGGTCCAACCAGTGAAGGGGGTAGATCTGGAAACGAAGAAGGTCGAATCACGGCCTGCATCTGTTTATGAAATTCTTGAGGCGGGTATTGGAACAAGCATTGAGAAAGAGAATGACCGGCAGTTCCTTACAGGGAACGCTTTGGATTTTAGTTCAAATAATCAAAGGGGTTACTTCTTCACAAGAATCAAGACTCCAAAACCTGGAAAGATTGCCCATGTCTGGCTACGGGAGGGGAAGGAGTACCACCGAATAGAAATGGAGGTCAAGTCTCCTGCATGGTCAGTTTACAGTTACCTAACCTTCCAACCACAACACATTGGAAACTGGAAAGCTGAAGTCAGGGAGGGCGATCAGACCCTGACGAGCCTCAACTTCAAAGTCCTTCAATAGAAGGGACGCGAAAATAAATCCTGCCATTTGACATTTCAAGTCTCTAACAGAATAAGGTCCGGGTCTTCGAGTCGTGATATGACTGTATTGAGGAATCGAGCTCCTTCCCCACCATCCACGACTCGATGGTCAAAGGAGAGAGCCAGGCTGAGAATTTTTCGAACGACCAACTTACCACTTTTCACCACCGATGTATCTTTAATTTTTCCCACGCCCAGGATGGCCACCTCAGGATAGTTGATGATCGGAGTGGCATAAATTCCTCCTAACGCCCCGTAGTTGGAGATGGTAAAAGTCCCTCCTTTCAGGTCAGCCAGATCAATCGTACGATTCCTTGCCTTCTCAACCAACTTGGTTAATTCATCCGCTATTTGAAGGATGGACTTGTCCTTTGCATTCTTAACCACAGGGACCATCAAGCCCTCGGGAGTATCTGTGGCAACGCCAATATTAAAATACTTTTTCAGAATGATCTCTTCGTTTTCATCATCCAATGAGGCATTGAGATAGGGGTGCTCCATCAAACCCGCAATCACCGCTTTGATGATGAAGGGAAGAATGGTCAATTTGACCCCCTTCTTCTCCGCCGCCTTTTTCTCTTTCTCTCTGATTTTCCACAATGCGGTCACATCCGCCTCATCCATGGCAGTCACATGTGGAGCCGTATATTTTGACTTGACCATGGCCTTGGCAATAGATCGCCGTACTCCCCGCAATGGAATACGGTCTACATATCCATAGAGATCATACTTTTTAACCTTGGTGATTTTCTTTTCCGGTTCTAGAGGTTTTTCTTTACCCTCTGCAATTTGCCTCACATCTTTTTCCACAACCCGTCCTTCGGGCCCGCTTCCTTTTACCTTATTGATATCAACCCCCAGTTCTTTTGCCAGCCCTCTTACTGCAGGGGTTGCCAGGGCATGTTCACTGACAAGGACAGGTTTAACGGTTTCAACCTTTGCTTCAGGGACAGTGGGTTCTTCCGGAGCTTCTTCCAATTCACCCACCACGCCAACTGATTTAGGTTTTGCAGGTGGGGTTGCAAGGGATTCTCCTTTCTCCCCGAAAATGACGATCACCTGCCCTACCTTAACAATCTCCTTCTCCTTGGCGAGTATTTTTAAGATGACCCCTGTCTTGGGAGAAGGTATCTCTGCAAGTGCTTTATCGGTCTCCACCTCAACAAGGGGTTGACCTTCTTTCACCTCATCGCCTTCTTTGACCAGCCAGCGAACGATCTCGCCTTCCGTTAACCCTTCCCCGATATCAGGAAACTTGAATTCGTAAGCCATGTCATACCCCCAAGATTAAGGTTTAGGCTCAGGTTAAGAAACATCTATGTTTTGCTCAACCTTGGCCTTAACCTGGATTTGCTAAAAACTCATCACCTTTTTTACGGCCATCACAATTCGTTTGGGATTGGGAAGATAGTAGTGCTCTGATTTCAGCAAGGGCACGGGAATATCAAATCCTGTCACCCTTTCGATAGGCGCCTGAAGTGAGAGAAAGGCTTTTTCGTTGATAACAGCAATGATCTCCGCACCCAGGCCGCAGGTCTTTGGTGCCTCATGGACGACGACCGCTCTCCCTGTTTTTCGGACCGAGGTGATAATCGCATCTACATCCATGGGTGAGATCGTTCTGAGGTCAATGATCTCCAAAGCGATTTTATCACCTTTCAATTCCTCGGCCGCATTTAAAACCTCTCTCACCATTGCTCCCCAGGCAATGACAGTCGCATCCTTGCCTTCCTGAACCAATCTCGCCTTACCCAAGGGAATGGTATAATCTCCTTCTGAAACATCCTCTCGAATGGCTCTATAGATTCTTTTGGGCTCTAAAAAGATCACAGGATCTGGGCTTCGGATTGAAGAGAGCAGAAGCCCTTTGGCTTCATAAGGGGTCGAAGGAATCACAACTTTGATCCCTGGCGTATGGGCCAGGATCGCTTCAGGGCTCTCGGAATGATGCTCGGGTGCATGGATGCCGCCTCCATAGGGAACCCGGATGACAAATGGACAGGTGAATCTCCCTCTGGATCGGTTCCGCATCCGACCGATGTGGTTCGTGATCTGATCGAGACAGGGATAGAGAAAACCATCAAACTGAATCTCCACAACTGGCCGCAGTCCATAGAGCGCCATCCCCAATGCAGTACCAACGATTCCTGTCTCTGCGAGAGGTGTATCAACCACCCGCTCATCACCAAACTTAGTCTGAAGCCCATCGGTTACCCGAAAGACACCACCCTCGCGACCAACATCTTCACCTAGGACAACAATTGTTTTGTCTTTCTCCATCTCCTCCCGGAGAGCTAAATTGATTGCTTCGACCAAATTGAGTCTGGGCATAGTTAAAACCTTCCTTTTATTATTCTTTCCTCTCCCCTGGTGGGAGAGGATTAAGGTGAGGGGGAACTAAATTTTTCTTTTCACCCCCACCCTCACCCTCCCCCATCAAGGGGGAGGGGAAGACAAAAAATATTTACCCCAGTGTTCCTTTCAGGTACTCCATCTGTTCTTTTAACTGCGGTGTCATCTCTGCATAGACATATTTAAAAATATCTTCCACACTCGGAGTCGGAACCGCTTCGGCCTCTTTCACTGTTTGATCGATCTCTTCTTGAGCCTTTTCAATCACCTGTTTTTCAACCTCATCACTCCAGAGTCCTCTTCCTTTGAGATAGAACCTCAGTCTGACCAATGGATCAAGCGCCTTCCACGGCTCGACCTCCTCTTCTCTTCGATATTTTGTAGGATCATCGGCTGTCGTATGAGGACCGAACCGGTAGGTCACCCCCTCAATCAGGGTAGCCCCTCCTCCGGAACGGGCCTTATCAACCGCTTCCTTTGTTACCGCATAGGCAGCAAAGAGATCATTGCCATCCACTTGAATTCCATCCACCCCATAGGCAACCGCCTTCTGGGCGATCGTCTCAGAGGCGGTCTGGATCTTTCTCGGAACAGAGATGGCAAACTGGTTATTCTGGCAGAAGAAGATGGTTGGGACTTTAAAGACCCCGGCAAGATTCATCGCCTCATGAAAATCGCCCTTGGAAGTTGCGCCATCCCCAAAATAAGAAACGGTAACGATCTTATCTCCCTTAATTTTTGCCGCCCAGGCAGTTCCAACCGCATGCAAGGGATGAGTCCCAACAGGTATAGAGACAGGCATCATATTGATTCCATCCGGAGCACGGCTTCCTTCTTCATTGCCCATCCAGTAGAGATAGACCGTTTTGAGCGGGACTCCCATCATCAGGGATGCACCGAGTTCTCTAAAAGCAGGAAAAACCCAATCCCCTTTTTGAAGAACAGAGGCGCTCCCAACCTGACAGGCTTCCTGTCCCCAGATAGGCGCATAGGTTCCCATCCTCCCTTGCCTCTGAAGCATCAAGGCTTTCTGGTCTGCCAGCCGGATGAAAACCATCTTCTGATAAAGATTAAAAATTTCCTGATCACTCAGTGGGGACTTCACATCCGGATGTAGGGTCCCATCCGGTTTAAGAATCTGGAACATCTTTCCCTTCAAAGGATGGTAATCTTCAAACAAACTCATCAGAACCTCCCAAATGGAATGATGGAATATTGGAATACTGGAATAATGGATTGAACACTTTGAAGCTGAGGCCTTAACCTTCTATTTTCTGATTAACCCATTTTTCCATTCTTCCATGATTCCACTATTCCGGTATTATTCTAGCGCCCATTTCTTCAACCGCTCGTAATCTGCAGACCCGCAGATCCATTTGCCGGTCCTTTTGTTGAAAAAGAACGGTACGCCTCCGCAATATCCCTTATCATACTCTCTCATCAGTTTGGCATTGGCCTCGTTGTGCCAGACTTCCAGTTTTGCGACCTTAACTCCTTCTTCATCCTCTAACCTCTCCACGAGAGGTTCTACATGTTGGCAGTGGGGTCACTCCGCACCGGTAAACTCTAAAAGGTAAAACTCCTCTTTTGTCATCAGGCGTCCTCCTCTCTTCCTAAATCTATCAGGGCTAAAGCCCTGAGTTACTGCTTACAAAATATTGTAACTCAACCCTTCAGGGTTGGCGAGAAAATTGCTCTCCTGATCAACGTTGCGACAGGAAAATAGAGGATGATTAACACAATTAAAGGTAAAAAAGAGGAGATTAAGGCCTCCTTTCTAAAGCCGACGATGGTATAGGCGATGATCAGCAGGATTGCCGTAATATTGTGGGTGCAGATCATTCCTAAATTAGCGGGTGCCATTATAACGGAATCCTGATAGTGCTTTCTTAAAATGCAGATCGTTTTATAGGCTATGGGAAGAGTCAGCAGAGAGATCAGCCCGATGACGGGAATTTTCCCCAAAAGGATGCCCATCAGAATAGCACCATAAGCAGAAAGAAGGCTCAGGATAAACAGTTTTACTCCTGCCTCTCTTCCGAAGCGTGCGACTAAGTTCATTTTCCCGGCTTTTCTGTCTTCAAGGTAATCAGGAATCTCATTGATCGTAATCATCGAAAAGAGCATGATTCCAAAGGGAAACGTTCCCCAGAAGGCTTCCCATGAGAGGTTCTGCGTCTGGACATAGTAAGCCCCAAGGCCTATCCCCGGACCAAAACAAAGAAGTTGTGTAATCTCCCCAAGCCCCCTGTAACCGAATCGAATCGGAGGGGCCGTATAAAAGAAAGCGCAGAAAAAGCCGAACGCTAACAGGAAGAGAACAAAAGATCCTCTCAAAATTCCTAAAACGATCCCGATCCCAATGGCAATGACATAGAAACTCGAAAAGACATTTCGCATCTGGCTAGGACTGATCAACCCCTTTGAAAGGGTGCCGCTCCCTCCGGCATAAGGATTCCCGTGTGTGTCCAAAACATCAACCAGATGTCGGAAGTCGTAATAGTCATCCGTCATATTGAGGGCCAGATGATTGAGGATGAGGCCCAGCATCACCAGAAGGAAGTATCCTGCATGGAACTGGCCATCGTAGGTCCAGGCAATCATCCCTCCCAAAATCCCTGGCATGAAACTGGCTGAGGCATAGTGAAACCGGAAAGCCTTCCACCACACCTGGAAAGAATTGGAATTCATAATCAGGTCTTCTTTCCCCTTAAGAAATAATCGAGACTCAGTCGCCCCGGCCCGACAGCAAAGAGGAGAAGACAGCCTCCAAACATGCTCACATTCTTCATGAACATGATCATCTGGATGCGGTCGCTGAAATCAGTATGAAAGATCAAGGTGGTTGGAATCAAAAAAATGAGGATCAGAAAAGCTCCAAACCGTGTGAAATACCCCAGGATGATGCTAATACTCCCCACCAGCAGAAAGACGATGGCACCGAAGAGAAAAAAACTGGTGTAGGGGATGCCGAATTTGGCCATGTATTGGGCGGTTCCCTCAAAGTTTCCGATCTTCCCGATTCCCGAATTGAGAAAGATGAGAACCAGAAGAATCCTGCCAATTAAACCGCAAAAGGCTTTCAACCATTCCATATTCTCCTCCTTTCCCTCCATCAATGTAACCCTGAAACTGCTTCCTCACCTTATAATCAAGGGGCTGATTCAACCAGGTGTCTTATTATATTTTATACCATAATTTTCCCCCCCGTTCACCTTGAATTTTAAAGGTTCGATTCTTATCTTTTAATTAAGAGAGGAGGTGTTGATGATGAAAAAAAATGATAAAAAAACCAGGATGGAAAAAACAAAAGGGACAACTCCTTCTATGTCGGATATCTGCTGGTATGAGGTATCCTACTATGATCCCTGCCGTGGTGAGGTTTGCTGCTGCTGTTAATGTAAGTGCAGCTCAGACCATTCTGAAGGTTACTTAGATCGCTCTTCAATGGGGACATACTCGCAGGACTGGGGACCGCAGTATGTCCCGACATAATCGGCATCGGGGCGATAAAGCTCGGCTTTGGGCTGAGCCTCGGCAAACTTCTC
>VGSD01000161.1 GCA_016875155.1 Deltaproteobacteria bacterium
CCTTTCTCGGCCACCCGCCCACCTGCATCCATGGGAAACCGATTCCAAGGGGAGCGTGTTGCGCGAAATTCAAAAAAGAGATGAAACCTCTTGTCATTCCCCTTGAGGAATTGGGGCTGGGTGAGAATGGCCGGATCGTCTTCATCGCTCCGCGGTCACATCAGCGACTGGACCGGCTGAGCACACTCGGCCTTGTCCCGGGAAGTACCCTCCGGATGCATCAGAAGAATCCTTCCTACGTGCTTCAGATTGGAGAAACAACGCTTGCTCTTGATAGTGAGGTCGTGAGGGATATCTATGTGAAAAAGGTCTAAAAAGATTCAATGGTCATTGATCAATTTTTAATATCCAAGGAGAGTTGGCCATTGTCAATTGATCATTGCTCATTGCTAATTGATCATTGAAAGATTAATCGCCCTCTTTTTTGTTAAGATTTTCTCCGCGGCGACGTTCCATCTCTTCCTGGATCAATGCTCCGAGGCTGTTTGAAGCAGACCCTTGGCTTGACATATATTTTTCGATCTCCGCCTTCTCCATCTTCTCCTTCAGTCCCTTCATGCTCAAACCGATTCTCCGTTCCTGCGAATCTACATGAAGGACAATTGCAGAGACCATTTCTCCGGCCTTCAACACATCCGAAGGTTTCTCTACCTTCTCCCTGCTGATTTCGGATACATGGACCAGTCCTTCGATCCCTTCTTCCAGCTCAATGAAAGCGCCGAAATCGGTCACATTGGTCACTCGCCCGTTGACCATCTCTCCTTTCCGGTAGCGCCTAGCCACTTCCTTCCAGGGGTCCGGGGCTAACTGTTTAATTCCGAGGGAGAATCGCTCGTTTTTTGGATCGATGCTCAACACCACGGCTTCTACGTCCTGCCCTTTTCTAAAGAGCTCTGCTGGATGTTTAATTTTCTTGGTCCACGACATCTCGGAAACATGGACCAACCCATCGATCCCTTCGCCGAATCCGACGAAGATTCCGAAGTCGGTTATCGTCTTCACCCTTCCCGTCACCCGCATACCAGGCGGATACTTATCGGCGATGAGGTCCCAGGGATTGGGATCAACCTGCTTCATCCCCAGAGAGATCCTGCGTTTCACCGGATCGCAATCAAGAATCATCACCTTCACCTGGTCGCCGATGCGAGCGACCTTGGAAGGATGCTTCATCTTCTTTCCCCAAGTCATTTCAGAGATATGGACCAGCCCTTCGATTCCCTCTTCGAGTTCGACGAAGACCCCATAATCGGTGACGTTGACCACCTTCCCGGAAACGCGCGTTCCAACCGGATAATTCTCCAATGCCGAATTCCAGGGATCAGGGAGGATCTGTTTCAACCCGAGCGAAACCTTTCCCTTCTCCTGATCGAAATGAAGCACTTTTACTTTAAGCTTCTCCCCTATAGCGATTTTTTCTGAAGGGTGCCCAACCCTTCCCCAACTGATATCTGTAATGTGGAGAAGTCCGTCAAGCCCTCCTAAATCGATGAAGGCTCCATAATCGGTGAGGCTCTTGACCATTCCTTCTATTGTCTCCCCCTCTTTGAGATGCTTGAGAGTCTCACCCCTCTGAATCTTTCTCTCTTCTTCCAGGAGAATCCTTCGGGAAAGGACGATATTATTCCGTTTCCGGTTGAACTTGATCACCTTGAAGGCCAACCTCTGCCCAACCAGGTCATCGAGATTTCGAACCGGTTTCAAATCAATTTGTGATCCTGGGAGAAAGCCATAGATACCGCCGATATCCACCGAGAGTCCGCCCTTCACCCTGGAGACAATCTCACCTTCAATCACCTCGCCCTCACGGCAGGAACGGCTGATATCTTTCCAGATATTGACTTTATCCGCTTTCTCTTTCGAGAGGACAAGTAGCCCCCCTTCTCGATTCTTCTTTTCTAAGAGGACATCCACTTGATCTCCCAATTTAACATCCGGCTTCCTGTTCCTCTTCAGGAACTCCTGCATGGGAATCTGTCCTTCACACTTATATCCTACGTCAACGGTGACATGATCAGGCGTAATTTCGATGACCGTTCCCTTGAGAATCTGGCCTTCGGCAATTTCCTTAAAACTTTCCTCATAGAGTGTTTGAAAATTCTCTGGTTCTTCCCGACGAGAGAAGTCCTTGGGTCCCTCTTCTTTTTCTCCTTCAACAGGAGGAGCCTCTTTTAATTCTTCAGAGGCTGTAGTGGATTCGTTTTTAACCATTCAATAAAACCCCCTTTTTCAAGTGTTCCGAACGTTTATACCATACCCACTGAAAAAAAACAATCTTTTAAGAAAGGTCTTGAAAGCTTATTTTCCTCAGTCCTATCGGTCAGTTATGCGTCGTATCTCCTTTTCCACCTCATGGATGATCCATGAGGGAGTCGAAGCGCCAGCAGTGAGACCAATTTTCTCTTTATTAGCCAGCCAATTCGGATTCAATTTGGAGGCTGTTTCGATATGATAGGTCTGGGGCTGTACCTCCCTGCAAATTCCTGATAATCTTTGAGTATTACCACTATTATAACCGCCCGCAACGATCATGCAGTCCACTTTCTTCGCAATCTCCACTGCTTCCTTCTGACGAACCGCCGTCGCATGGCAGATTGTATTGAACACCCTCACCTCTCTTGCCCGATAAAGGCTGGCCGCTACAACTTTTTCGAAGAGTTCAAAAGATTGTGTGGTTTGAGCAATGATTCCTAACTTCTTCCATGGCCCCAGTCGGCTCAATATTTCAGGCTGTTCAACCACCTCTACCTTCTCGTCGAGATAACTCCGTATGGCCTCGACCTCGGGATGATCTTTATCCCCAACGATCAGCAGAAAATAACCGTTCCGGCGGAGGAACTTTGCAAAAAAATGGGCTTTCTTCACAATGGGACATGTTGCATCAATGATCTTCAGCCCCTTCTTTCTTACCTTCTCAAGGTCTCCTGAGGAGACCCCATGAGAGCGCAGGATGACAGTCCCCCGGGTGATCTGTCCCACCTTGTTTTTCACCCTGATTCCCTGTTGTTCCAGATACTCCACCGCCTGAGGATTATGGATAAGAGGCCCAAGCGTATAGAGGGGTGCAGGGTGCTTTTGGCTTGCCGCAAGGGCTATCTCCATGGCTCGCTTGACACCAAAGCAGAACCCTGCCGATTTAGCAATAATCAGTTTCACTCCATCTCCTCTTCTCGGTGGCAATACGGCACATCTCGTTAACAATTTCCTCAACAGACCGACAGGTGGAATCGATGAAGATGGCATCCTCTGCCCTCTTGAGGGGCGAAAGAGATCGGCTCATATCATTTTGGTCCCTCTCCACCACTTCCTTGAGCGTCTTTTTAAAATCAACCTCCATACCCTTCTCTGAAAACTCTCTGTACCTACGTCTCCCCCTCTCCTCCGGATCCGCATCCAGATAAAACTTTACATCCGCATCCGGAAAGACGACCGTACCGATATCTCTCCCATCCAGCACCACTCCTCCCTCTTTCCCAAAATTCCTCTGCATTCTGACGAGCGCCTCCCTCACCACCCTGCCCTTTGAAATCTCTGAGGCAAGGCGGCTGATCTCAGGGGAACGGATGCCATGGGTGATATCCTTGCCATCACAGAAGATACGACTCTCCTCTCCATTGGTGACAAAGGAGATCTGGATGGATGAGACCAGCCGGGAAAGAGCCTCCTCATCCTTGGGTTCGATGGCGCTTTCTTTTACCTTCAGTGCAACTGCACGATACATCGCTCCTGTATCGATATAGAGATAACCCAATCGCTTTGCCAAAGCCTTCCCGACCGTGCTCTTTCCTGCGCCGGTAGGCCCATCAATGGCGATGATCAATCTCTTCTCTTCCAAATGCTATCCTTTGTCTTCAGGTGAGATGATGGTTGCAAAGCCCGTTTGGAACAATGAACGTTAAACGATGAACTCTTTATCATCCTTTTTGTTCATAGTTCATAGTTCATGGTTCATTGTCCATCGTTTATCATATTGAATGAGGATTTTCAAGGACAGGGGAAAAAGGATTGACAGTACAAGACATTCCAAAACTATTGGCGACTCCTTCACAGACGATCTCGCCTTCAATGAGGTTGAGACCTCTGCGCAAGGTTTCATTCTCGGCTAATGCCTTCTGATACCCCTGATCCGCGATCTGAAGGATATAGGGGAAAGTGGCATTGGTTAGGGCAAAAGTGGATGTTCTCGGATAAGCCCCGGGAATATTGGCAACACAGTAATGGACAACCCCTTCCTCAATATAGGTGGGATCTTCATGCGTCGTTGGCCTTGCGGTTTCAAAACAGCCGCCCTGGTCCACCGACACATCAACAATGACAGAGCCGGGCCGCATTCGGCTCAGCATCTGTCGGGTCACCAGTTTCGGGGCCTGGGTCCCTGGGATGAGGACTGCTCCGATGACCAGATCCGCATATGCAATCTCTTCGCCGATGGTCATCCGGTTTGAGATGAAAGTCGTGATATGGCCCTGGGTGATATCGTGGAGGTAACTGAGTCTTTCAGGCCGGACATCGAGAACAGAGACCCTCGCACCCATGCCTACAGCCACCTTGCAGGCATTGGCGCCTACCACCCCTGCACCGAGGATGACGACTTTGCCTGGCGGAACGCCGGATGCCCCGCAAAGCAGAACCCCTCTTCCTCCATGCCTTGCCTCCAGACACATTCCACCCGCAAGAATCGATGCCCTGCCCGCAATCTCACTCATAGGTCTGAGCAAAGGTAGAGAGCCGTCCCGCTCCTGGACCGTTTCATACCCGATTCCGACAATGCGGGAATCCAACAATGCCTTGGTGAGGGGTTTGCTTGCTGCCAGATGGAGATAGGTAAACAAGATCTGTCCCGGTCTCAATAAAGGAAACTCCTGCTCCTGTGGCTCTTTAACCTTAACGATAAGATCTGCTTCTTTCCATATTCGTTTAACATTTTCTGTAAGGATGGCTCCTGCTTTTTCATACTCCCTATCATTGAAGCCGCTTCCCTCTCCGGCGCCCATCTCGACCATAACCTTATGATGATGAGAGACAAGGGCATCCACTCCCTGAGGGGTCATGGCTACCCGTTTCTCACCAATTTTGATCTCTTTGGGGATTCCGATGATCATCTTAGACCTCATTTGCGCCTTAAGGCTAATCGTTTTGCAACAAATTCGACCATTCCCTCGGTGGCTTTAGAAAACTCAGAAGCTGTTGCAATCGTGACAGGATGAGTATTAAACTCTTCATAAGAATAACCATCCTCTTGATAGGCCCTCTCAAAATAGGGAAGACGAAACAGTTTATCTAAAACAGGTTTTGGGACCTCCTCATCAATCTGCGGCCTAAACTCAACTCCATCAAGGAATTCAAATGTCGCTTCGATAAAAGAAGGCGGACAGGTGAAAACAATGTCGCCACCTGCTAACTTCTCCAGATGCCAACAATGTTTTTTACCATCTATTTCCGGACTGATCCTCATCGAACAGATGAGCATCTTGCTCGGATAATTCCTTTCCTTCAGCAATCGGTAAGCCTTTTTGAAGATAGCGATCTCAGCCCAACGGATATCCGCCTCAGAAAGGTTGATCTTCAGAGTCTCTGCCTCTTTCCGGAGATCTCCCAAGTCACCGTAGCGTGCGGTCATATGGGTAATTACAGATCTCCATCGTGTCAAATCAACTCCATTCTTCTTCGCTATCTCAAGCCCCTCCTTGACCGCCTTCGCACAGGCCATCAACTGTGGAAGGACAAAGGTTAGGGTATTGTTCGTTGAGATTCCTTTCGAGGTTAAAAACCGGATGACCTCATATCCTTGCTTGCTTCCAGGGACCTTAATCATCACATTGGGACTGAGGCTTGCTAATTCTAGGGCCTGTGACTTCATCTTCTCCAGATCGGTCAGATTTCGGGGATCGACCTGGCCAGAAAGATATCCATACCGGTATCCGGATTGCTTAAACACTTCCAGATACATCTCGGCTCCCCTTCGGACGATCTCTTTATAGGTCATCCAGAAAAGGGATTCTCTATCAATGCCAGGATTCTGTTCAATCAGACCATCAATGATCTCTGCCACATAGGACTCTCGTGCCTTGATCACTCCGAGAGAAAGAGGAGGATTGGTCGTCACTCCACGAAAGAGGGTTTTCCCTGGTTGTTCGGGATCAAAAAACCTCTTCAATTGTTCCCGTATCTCTTCCACCTTACCTGAAGCGGCCTTTTTCAAAATCCCCTCCATCCATGAAGAATAGATTAGGGGCGAAGAATCCCACCAGATCTCCAGGCCTGGGTGGGTCTTCATCAACTTTTCAAGAGGCGTTAATTTCATGCTCGTTTCTCCTTCTTTCTGTTCTCAAAGAATCGCTTGATTGCTGAGACGCAGAGGGAATTCTCTTCATGTGTGCCTAAACTGATCCGGAAAAAACCGCTCCGGCCACGGAAAGGGGCAAAATATTTGATCATGACCCCTGCCTTCTCAAAGACAAAATCGACCACCTCTTTACCGGTCACCCCTGCATCGGTGGCATCGATCATCACATAATTGCCGTGGGAGAAATAAGGTTTAACCCCTGGAAGCTTTGCAAGTTCCTTGCAAACGTATTCTACGCCCGCATTGTTGTAGGCCGCCTTCCGTTTCAACTCCTCTTCTTCTTCGAGAGCTGCCTCTGCTGCAGCAATGGAAAGGAGGCTCGTATTCCAGGGTATCTGCATCTTGCGGAAGTAACCGATCAGGCTTTCATCGGCTAAGGCATAACCAAACCGAATTC
>VGSD01000162.1 GCA_016875155.1 Deltaproteobacteria bacterium
GCTTCTTTTTCGCCATCTCAATCGTCATTGGAATGAACTGTCTTGCCTCTTCACCCGTCACATACCCATAATGGTCAGCGCAGTAGTATTCCACTTCGAGAGGTCTTAAGCGCTCAAGGCTCTCCTGGTATTTTGTGAAGTTTGAGTTTCCCGAAGTGATGATCGTTTCATTGAAAGGAATGCCTCCACCATCCGTGGGAAAGAGAGCCTTTAGCTCCGGCACATAGCCTGCGATACAGCACGAGGAATGGCCTGGAGTCTCAAAGACCAGAACCTCCATACCTCCAAGGTCAATCCGATCTCCTTCTCGGATGGTCCTTCCTGAAATATCATCCCTCCATTCCAGATCGTGCTCTAAATAGACCTCCTCTTTTCCCATCCTCTTTGCCACATTCCGGCTGAACTCGTTGATGGTCAGGGTGGCTTTCTCCATCTTGAGGATCTCCCATGCCCTTTCCGAACCGCAAACTTCGATCTCAGGATGGCGGCGCTTGAGGAAAGGAATGATCCCCACGTGGTCGAAATGGGAGTGAAGGATAAGAATTTTTTTAATCCTTCTCTCGTCGATTTTAAATTCTTCGAATTGTTCGAGAAGGTCCGGGACAATATAACTCATGCCTCCGCTGATGATCATCGAGCCATTTCTTCCTTCCAGAAGATAGACCCCGGTTTCTTTGCGGCCTAAAAACCAGATTCCCTCTTGAACCTTCCCGGGCTTTTGAATCCTCATCGATTTCATTCCCTCCTGATCGGAGCTGTCTCAATATAACCAAAAAACAAGATCATGACCATGAAATGGAAAAACCAGCAAACATCTTTTCCCTGTGATAGAAGTAAGAGAGTATCTAACGGAGATGGTGTTTTTTGGCCCAACGGGCTGCATGGATGGGGCTTTCGAGGACCTCCACTCCTGCTCCAAGCAGAGCCTCTTCTTTGACTGCTGCAGTCCCGGTAGAGCCTCGCACAATGGCGCCTGCATGTCCCATCTGCTTTCCCTCGGGAGAATTTCGGCCTGCGATATAGGCTGCAACGGGTTTCGTCATCTTCTTCTGGATAAATTGAGCTGCCTTCTCCTCCTGATCCCCTCCAACTTCCCCAACGATGATCACTCCATCGGTATCACTGTCCTCTTCAAAGAGTTGGAGGATATCCACCAGGTTGGTCAGCACTACAGGGTCAGCCCCCATCCCCACAACCGCACTCTGCCCCACCCCGCATTCCGAGAGGATGCCTGCGAATTCATAAGAGAGAGTTCCGCTCCGGGAGATGATTCCAACCCGGCCCGGTGCAAAGAGAGAAGCAGGCATGATGCCCATTTTGCCTTTTTCCGGAACCAGAATCCCGGGAGTGGTAGGCCCAAGGGCAAAAACTCCCTTTTCAAGGGCGTAGGCCCTCATCTTCATCACATCGTGGACGGGGATGTGCTCGGGAATCATGACGATCAGTTTCACCCCAGCATCTACTGTTTTTAAAAACGCATCCAGAACAAAAGCAGCCGGGATAAAAAAGATGGAGGCGTTTGCACCGGTCTTACTCACTGCCTCTTCAATGCTGTCGAAAACAGGAACCCCTTCAACAGTCGTCCCCCCTTTCCCGGGAGTAACGCCAGCCACCACCTTCGTTCCATAGGCAAGCATCCAGTGGGTCTGGATGCTTCCGATCCGTCCGGTAATGCCTTGAACCAGGACCCGCGTTGAATCATTTATCAGTATGCTCATGATTGTTTCCCTATGTCTGCAACGTTAAGGTTAATTATACTTTGCCCACCAATTCATACAGCCGCTCAACAGCCTTTTCCGTAGCGGGTTCAGTGACGACATGGACCCCTGCCGAGCGAAAGATCTCCCAAGTCTCCTCCTGATGGTTTCCAAGGGCCTTTGCTACGATCGGGATCTTCACATCGTGTTCCTTGATATAGCGTACCACTCCCTTTGCCCCCTCTTGAATGGGGTTGATGCCTCCGTAAATATTGATAAGGATTCCCTGGAGATTTCTCTTCATCATAATCAGTTCCATGCATTTGTAGAGAAGTTGCTCTGTGATGCCCCCTCCTGTTTCAAGGAAATTGGCAGGCTTCATCTTTTCTCCGATCATGTCAATGGAGGCCATCCCCAATCCGGCTCCTGAAGAGATGAGCCCGATATCTCCTCCGAGATCGACATAGGTGACACCGATCTCCCTGCCCTTCCGTTCCAGAGGGTTCTCAATCCGTTCCATCCGGTCCGGCAGGGGATGTTTGATCCTCGAAAGAGCAGAGTTGTCCAACTCCAGAACAGCATCGACCGCCAGAAGGTCTTTGTTCGGAAGAACGACCAGAGGGTTGATTTCCGCAATCTGGGCTTCATAGCGTATGAAGGTATGATAGAGTGTAGCGATAACCTCAGCCCAAGCAACAAGAAGATTCTCATCCAATCTAAACCTCTCTAAAAGGGCTCTGGCTTGATTGGGGTCGAAAGACTGGAAAGGATCTATCTGAACGGATGCAATCTTTTCAGGTCCTGACCTTGCGGTCTTTTCGATATGGATACCGCCTTCAATGCTGGCCACAACAACAGGCTTCCCTGAATATCCATCCACAGTAATGCCCACATAGAACTCTTTCGTCACTTCTGCCTTTTCAGCCACAAGAATCTTTCGGACGGGAAGTCCTTTGATCTCAGACCCGAGAAGAGTTCCGCTGATCTCTCTGAGTTCTTCCGGACTCGATGCCATCTTAATTCCTCCGGCCAGCCCCCGGCCGCCCACGAGCACCTGGGTTTTGGCGATCACCGGATACCCGATTTTTCCGGATACGCAAAGCGCTTCTTCCACGGTCTCCGCAACCCCGCGCCTCGGAACAGGAATGCCCATCGTTTCAAAAATGTCCATCGCCTCAAATTCATGAAGTCTCATAGTGATTCCTCATACTTTCTCACTTTATAGAAAAAAAGGGCCAGACGTGATGTCGATGTCCAACCCTTTTAATTTTTTGGTGGAGCAGAGCGGGATCGAACCGCCGGCCTCCAGAGTGCGATTCTGGCGCTCTCCCAGCTGAGCTACTGCCCCAGAAAATGTAACCAGTTACATTTTACAATGAACTATGAACTGATAACAAAGAAACCTGTCGATGAACTATCGAGAACGCAAATATAAATCCTTTAAATGCCGTTTAAGTTTTGGACCGACTTCCGGATGTTTCAAACCAAAAGAAAGGTTCGCTTGTAGATAACCAAATTTGTCCCCGGCATCGTAACGGTCACCGATAAATTCATATCCATAGATGGGAACTTCCCTGTTCAGTTCCTTCAGGCCATCTGTGAGCTGAATCTCCCCTCTCCGGTCAGGCTTGACCCTTTCCAGTATATCAAAGATACGGGGAGGAAGGATATATCTTCCGATGATGGCTAGATTGGAAGGGGCCTTTCCCTTCTCAGGCTTCTCCACCATTTCTTCGACAGAATAAACCCGGTCCATCACCTTATTCCCCTTGATGATCCCGTAGAGATGCGCCTCCTGCCTGGGAACCTTCTGGATGGCGACAAGCGCTCCATCCATATTCTGATAGACCTTCATCATCTGACGGATGCAGGGAATAGTTGCATCGATCAGATCATCACCTAACAGAACAGCGAAAGGTTCCTTTCCCACGACCTTTTTTGCACAGAGGATCGCATGCCCTAAACCCAGAGGCTCCTTCTGCCTCACCGAGACCAGTGTCACCATCCCGGAGATCTCCTGGACGACCTTTAGAAGGTCATCCCTTCCCTTCTTTCTGAGATGGTTCTCCAACTCGCTCGAGGTGTCGAAATGGTCCTCGATCGAACCCTTTTCCCTCCCGGTGATGAGGATCACCTCCTCGATGCCTGATAAAGCCACTTCTTCCATGATATACTGGATCGTGGGCTTATCGACAATGGGCAATAGTTCCTTGGGTACAACCTTTGTTGCCGGCAGAAACCGTGTTCCAAAACCTGCGGCTGGAATCACTGCCTTTTTTACTTTCATAGAACCCCCAGAAGTCTCCGGATTGTATTTTTCAATTCTGTCAGGTCCGCGCACTTGACCACATAGGCATCTGAAGCCCAGGTCGTCAGATCCTGTTTATACTCTCCATAAGCGGAACACATGACGATAGGAATCTGCCTCTCTGTCTCACGGATCCGCTTGAGCGTCTCAATTCCGTTGAGCCCCGGCATTTTGATGTCGAGGGTGATGAGATCCGGCTTGAACAGGGGAAGTCGTTGAAGCGCTTCCAGACCATCCCTCGCCACCTCTACGACAAAGCCTTCTTCCTCCAGTTCCTCTTTATAGAGGAGACGGATGCTCTCTTCATCATCCACGACCAGGATCCTCTTCATTTCTCTTTCTCCTCCTGCGCCGGAAAAGTGAGGATGAAGGTTGCGCCACTTCCGGGATGGTTGTCCACTTCGATCTGACCCTGATGAGAGGTGACCACTTTATGGATGATGGGCAGGCCCAGGCCCAACCGGTTATCTTTTGTCGTGTAAAAGGGGTTGAAGATATGGTGAAGCGCTTCAGGATCGATGCCACCTCCAGTGTCCTCGACCTCTACTCCGACAAATGAGGCTCCATTCTTTTTGTAGGGATGGATGCGGATGGAAAGCCTTCCCTCGCCTCTCATCGATTCATAGGCATTGCTAACCAGATTGAAGAATGCCTGCTTCAATTGATAGTAGTCGCCTTTGACAGCGGGGGTCTGCTCCGAAAACGTTTTGACTAACTGAATTCCCCCATTTCTTAACCCTTCTGAAATCATGGAGAGACTTTCCTCCATCACCTCTCGGAGATCCAGCGTCTTCACGCAAATAGCTTCATCTTGGGTGTAGGTGAGGATGTGACTCAAAATGTTCTCGACCCTTTCCACCTCCTTTACGATTGTACGGGTATACCGTTTCTCGGAGGCATCGGCCGGAAGGGTGCGATCGAGGCGACGTGCAAACCCCCCGATGGAGACGAGCGGGTTTCTGATCTCATGGGCAATAGAGGTGGAGAGTTCTCCTAAGGCTGCCATCTTCTCCTGATGGACCAGGAAGGTCTGGGCTTCCTTCAACTCCTGGTGGACTTCTTCTAAATTCCGGTAGAGCAGAGCGTTCTCAATGGCCAACCCCGCCTGGCTGGAAAACATGGTGAGATAACGAATATCCTCGTCGGTGATGGGATTCCGATTGAATAAGTTATCCACCAGGATCACACCGATCACCTTTCCCTTTCCCCAAAGGGGAATAGTGGCAAACGCGTATATCTTGGGATTGCGGCTTAGATGTTCACTCACATAACATCCAACTTCCGAACTGAGGGCACACCCCCTCTCGCACCGGGTTTGAACCCACTCCTCGCCCTCAAAAGAAAGCCGAATATTGAAGGGCCTTCCCTCAAGAACAGTCCGTGAAAGAATGCACTGTTCATGCTCCAGTGGAACCTCAATCTCTTTCACAATGGAGTTGAGAATGGAATGGTTCTCAGTAGATGATTCTAGCTGAGCGACCAGTTCAGAGGGATTCCCTTTCCGTTGGGAAAGGGCGGACCAGATTTTCCCCGCCTCTTCCGCACTGTTCGGCCCCACAGCCATCGTTCCTTTCACGACATGCCCTTTCTCATCAACGAGAAAGAGCATGGCCCGGTTGAATCCAAGTCCATCGCCGATCGTGATGGCAGTCAGGGTCATATGGACAATCCGCTCAAAATGAACGGTGGTGAGCAATGCTTTGTTCAACTCCCACAGAGTGGAAAACTGTCTCACCCTTCTCTCATGATCCTCTGCCACACGGTGGAGTTGATCGTTCCGGATGGTTGCCCCGATCTCCTTTGCGAGCAACAGCAGGAGTTCGATTTCACTGGATGAGAATGTTCTGCCCTTTGAAAAACCAATATAAAAGATCCCCTGAAAAGAGATCTCATCAGAAAGAGGGATGCAACCAAAGGCCGGACAGAGCAGATCCCTCTCCTCCGCTAGAACCCCCTCTTCCTGAAAAGGCCTCTCCTCATCCACCCATAGGGGTTTTTTCTCCTCTGCCACTCGGGAGAGAAATCCATCCTTCAGGATTGCTTCCGGCCGCAGATGGAGAGAACGATCCGATTGAAAACCGTCGGTGATGCACTGAAGAATCTTTTCCAGCTTTGTCTCGATGGGGAGTGAGGAGGCAGAGAAATCGATTATCTCCTTCAGAAGAGCATAGCCATCAGGATGAGCGGACATAGCCTATTACCTGGCCTCCCTCAAATACTCTGCAGCCTCTTCAGGAGGGGTCGGATTAATATAGAACCCTGTTCCCCATTCGAATCCAGCCACCTTGGTCAACTTGGGCATGATCTCAATGTGCCAGTGATAATGGTCCCGATCCTCCTCCGGCGAGGAGGAGGTGTGAATGATGTAGTTATAAGGGGGATCGTCGAGAACCTGCTTCAATCTTTTCAGGGTATCGGAGAGAATTTCAGCGGCCTGCCCATAGGTTGAGTTTTCCATCAATTCATAACTGGTCTGATGAATCTTCGGAAGAATCCACGTCTCAAAGGGAAACCGCGAGGCAAAGGGGGCAATGGAGACGAATCCGCTGTTCTCTGCGATCACACGGCTCCTCTGTCGGAGCTCCTGACGGATGATGTCACAGAAGACACACCGGTCTTTATAGAGGAAGTAACTTTTCGCCCCTTCGATCTCCTCGCGCACCCTTGTGGGAACGATAGGGAGGGCAATGATCTGTGAGTGGGGATGTTCAAGAGAGGCCCCGGCAGCAGAA
>VGSD01000163.1 GCA_016875155.1 Deltaproteobacteria bacterium
CCTTTTCTGGGATTCGGTCAAGGAACCTACTTTCTCTTTTAGGATCATCCCGATATAACCCATCACAGAAATCATAGGGGTTTTCAGTTCATGGCTTACATTGGAAAGAAAATCGTCTTTCAACCGATCCAAACGGACCAACTCCTTATTTGCCAATTGCAGATTGGCTAATGCCTCCTTGAGTTCATCTTCCGCCTCTTTTCGCTTGGTCACTTCCTGCGTAACCACGATCACGCCTAAATACTGATTTCCTGGACCCCAGACTGCCGAGTAGGTGTTGTCATAAAATTTTCCCTTGACCAGTTGAAGATTCATCCGTTGATGCCCTTTAATTTTTCCTGATCTTAAATTTTCAATAATTTTCATCACCTTTGGATGGGCTTTCTTGGGGTGACAGTTCAGGATGGACTGGCCTAGCATCTCATGAAGGGAGGTATCTCGGATCTTTTCTGCGGCTGAGTTGAAATAGGCGATCTGGTTTTGGTCATCGATGAAGACCACTCCCTGTTCCATCGAAGCAAAAATCTCTTTTAAAATAGAAAAGTTCATCTCCACCAATTTAAAAAATAACACAGGAGCCATTTCGAGACAAGAGAAATAAAAAAGACTTGACTTTATGGACTCGATGGAATAAGTTAAACCTATGAAATCGATAGTAATTTTTTTATTTCTTGCCCTAACTTGCTCACTGGTGGTAGGTATTTCTCTTTCTTTCGGCCAAAAGGAATCATCGCCCCTTCTCGGAGCCTATGAAGGGAAATTGTATACCGGACCACAGGACCCCGGCTACAAAGAATACGACCTGGCTTTACGAAATCACCTTGTCAAACGCATCGATAAGCAGTTTGGTGTAAAACTTGACACCCAAACCTATTCTGGGTTTGACCTCCTTGAGATTGAAGCCCTTCTCCGTTTTAAGAAGTCGAACGAACCGGTTGATCTTTTTTTAAAGATGTTTCCAAAATCTCCCTGATCCCTTTCCATCTCCCTTATTGAACGCTGATCGTTGAAAGGTTGAAGACTTTTTAACAGAGTTAACTTGCGATAAAAACTGTAAATCTGTTAACATATTGATTATTTTTAGAAACGTAAGAATTCTACATCGGAATTTTTTGACGCCACTTGACAAAGAAAGGTTTTCTTTTATATTTATCCATTTAATTCATCGGTTTCACGAGAACGGAATGTTAACCATAAAAGTCGACGATATCCCCGATGAGGGTTTAGAACTGAAATGGAAAGAGGAACCGGAGGCTCTCTCAGGATATCTTAAAGATTTTTCCGAGGTCTCCTTTGAGTTCGAGCAACCTCTGCAATCCGAAGCCAAAATAAGAAGAATGGGGCAATCGGTTTCCATCAAGGGAGGGATGCAGACTGTCCTTCGGATGCATTGTGTGAGGTGCCTTAAGGAATTATCCTATCCCTTGACTTCTGGATTCGATCTGGTTTTACATCCACTTAAGGATGGAACTCTTGCTGAAGAGGCCGAGTTATCCAGAAAAGAACTGGAATCGAACTTCTTTGAAGGAGGAGAAATTCACCTCTCGGAGATCGCTTGTGAGCAGGTCTTTCTGGAAATCCCAATGCAACCCCTTTGCCAGGAAGGGTGCAAGGGACTCTGCGCTACCTGTGGAAAAGATTTAAATCTTTCAACCTGCGATTGTGTAAAAGAGAAATTTGAGACAGGGTTTAACGCTCTTGAAAAATTGAAGGTTCATTAATCATACTCTTCCGCTTTCCCTCAAAAGGGAGAAAAGAAAGGGAGAGAGAAAGGATGTTGTCCGATGGGAGTTCCCAAAAGGAGACACTCGGCGTCGAGAAGTGGTAAGCGACGAGCCCATGATAAATTAAAATCTCCGGCCTTTACGCTTTGCCCCCAATGCCACGAACCGGTTCTGCCTCACCATGTCTGTCCGCATTGCGGGGTCTATAGGGGAAAAGAGATTGTTACGGTAGAAGAAGAGAAGTAGAGGGAAAGAAAAAGGCGATGAAGATTGCGGTTGATGCCATGGGGGGAGATTTCGCTCCCCAGAACATTGTCGAAGGAGCCTATAAAGCCGCCAAAGAGCACGGTGTGAAAGTTGTTCTGGTGGGGGATGAAGACCAGGTGAGCAAAGAGCTCTCACGATATCCAACCTCAAAACTCCCCATCTTTATTCATCATACCTCTCATGTGGTCGCCATGCATGATTCGCCCTCGACCGTTCTCCGAAGAATGAAGGATAGTTCCATCAAGGTGGCCATCGACCTCGAAAAAGTCGGAGAGGTCAGTGGCGTGGTGTCCGCAGGGAATTCTGGAGCAGCCATGGCCCTTGCCATGTTCATTTTTAAGAAGCTGGAGGGAGTGGACCGGCCTGCGATTGCTACCATTCATCCGGCGATCAAGGGTTCAACGGTTCTCGTTGATTCAGGCGGAAATGTCGATTGCAAACCGTCCCATCTTGTTCAGTTCGCCCTGATGGGGGACGCCTATGCCAAATATATCCTCGGAGAAAATGAACCAAGGATCGGCCTCCTGAGTAATGGGGAAGAAGAAGGAAAAGGAAATGAACTGACCAGGGAAGTCCATGAGATATTATCAGAAATGGATATTAACTACATCGGTTATGTCGAGGGGAGAGGTCTCAATAGTGGTGAAGTGGATGTGATCGTCTGTGACGGTTTTGTCGGCAATGTGGCTTTGAAGATCAGCGAAGGACTGTGGGAGACCGTTCACGGGATTCTCAAATGGGAGGCAAAGGATAATTTAAGGGCCAAAGTTGCCTATTTTTTTATGCGAAGGGCGATCCGCCGTTTGGAGAAGAGGTTTGACTATTCGGAATATGGGGGAGCCCCTTTGCTTGGGGTGAATGGAAATTGCGTCATCTGTCACGGCGCCTCGAATGCCAAAGCGATTATGAATGCCATTGTTCTGGCTGCTAGCCTTGCAAAGAATAAACTGAACGAACATCTGATTCAGGAGTTGAAAGAGAACCAGGACTTAATGCAACTCGGGCAGAGGTCAAGAAACGGCTTGAAAAAGTTCGGAAACTCCAAAGTCAATGGATAGGAGGAAAAAGAGTTGGACTATTTTTTAACACCTGACCAGAAATCGATCAAGGATTTGGCAAGAAAGATTGCCGTGGAGAAAGTCCTACCGGTTCGTGCGGAACTGGACGAGAAGGAAGAGTTCCCTTGGGAGATCATCAAGGTCTGCGCTGAGGCAGGCCTGATGGGAATTTCGATTGAAGAGGAATATGGAGGATTCGGAGGGGGAGTCCTCGAGAACTGCCTGGCGGTTGAGGAAATGAGTCGGATCTGTTTGGGGGTAGCCACCAGTTATGCAGCCACTGGTCTGGGGGCCCATCCGATTATGCTTTACGGAAGCCCAGAACAGAAGAAGAAGTATCTTCCGGATATTGCCAGCGGAAAGAAATTAGCAGCCTTTGGGTTGACCGAAGCTGACGCTGGAAGCGATGCTGGTTCAATCCGAACGACTGCAACCCGCAAAGAGGGTGGCTATGTCCTCAATGGGACAAAACAGTGGATTACCAATGGCGGAGAAGCAGAAATCTATACCGTCATTGCCATGACAGACCGATCCAAAGGACCACGTGGAGCAAGCGCCTTCATCCTTGAGAAAGGGATGCCAGGTTTCACTTTTGGGAAGAAAGAGAATAAGATGGGCATTCGCGCCTCTGCCACACGAGAGCTGGTCTTTCAGGACTGTTTCGTGCCCAAAGAGAATCTCATCACCAAAGAAGGGATGGGATTCATTGTCACCATGAGGACGTTCGACCGGACCCGACCAGGAGTAGCGGCTCAAGGCGTTGGACTAGCCCAGGGAGCTCTGGATGAAGCGGTTCGATACGCCAGAGAGCGTGAACAGTTCGGAAAGAAGATCATCTCCTTTCAGGCTGTACAACATATGCTTGCAGATATGGCTACTCAGGTAGAGGCTTCGAGAGCTCTGGTCTATGCCGTATCGCGATACATTGATCAGTCAAAAGACCCCAAGGAGATCTCAAAGGTCTCTGGTATGGCTAAAGTATTTGCCAGCGACACAGCCATGAAGGTAACGGTTGATGCCGTTCAGATCTTTGGCGGTTATGGCTATATGAAGGAATACCCGGTGGAGAAGATGATGCGGGACGCCAAGATCCTGCAGATCTATGAAGGGACGAATCAGATCCAGAGGAATGTCATTGGTCTTGAGTTGAGCAAAGAGTACGCCGGGAAGAAGTAGTCTCATAGTCCTATAGTTGGGTAGTCGTATAGTCGGTTGACTATTCGACTATCAGACGATATGACTAGGTGACTTTGTAGGGGATCAATGAAACAGACGGCTTTTGTCTTTCCAGGACAGGGTTCACAATCGGTTGGAATGGGTAAGGAGTTTTACGACCAATTCAAACCGGCCAGAGAAGTTTTTGAAGAAGCCGATGACACCCTTTGCTTCTCCATCTCAAAACTCTGTTTTGAGGGTCCGGAAGAGACATTGAAATTGACCGAAAATACCCAACCCGCTGTTCTGACAGCCAGCATTGCCGCTCTCAGGGTCCTTCAGGCAGAGAAAGGAATTGAGTCCCGGCTTACAGCCGGCCATAGTCTGGGGGAATATAGTGCCCTGGTCGCATCAGGCGCCCTCTCTTTTGGCGAAGCAGTTCAGACCGTCCGTTTGAGGGGAAGATTCATGCAGGAGGCTGTTCCAGTCGGAGAGGGGTCGATGGCCGCTGTTCTCGGAATGGAGCGGGAAGAGGTGGAGAAGATCTGCGAAGAGGCGGCCCAAGGGGAGGTTCTTTCTCCTGCTAATTTTAACTGCCCAGGGCAGATTGTTATTGCCGGCCATACAAAGGCGGTCGAACGAGGGATTGAAATGATTAAACAGAAGGGGAAAAAGGCGATGCTCCTTCAAGTCAGTGCCCCTTTTCATTCTCCTTTGATGAAACCCGCAGGAGTTCGATTGAACGAGACACTTAAAGGAATATCTGTACAATCGCTCCGGATTCCTGTGGTGACGAATGTGGAAGCCCAGGCCAATACATCACCCGACCGGGTAAAACCCCTTCTGGTGGAACAGGTGTCGAGCCCGGTCCGCTGGGAGGAATCCATGCGTAGAATGACCGAGGATGGGATCGAACGAATTCTTGAGATTGGTCCTGGAAAAGTCCTCTCCGGCCTGATGAAGCGGATTGACCCAAAGGTGGGAACAGAAAATTTAGAGGATATTCAGTCATTGAAAAAGATAAGTTAAGGTTACGAAGCCCGTTTCGGTTATCGGTAATGGTTACGTAAAATGGCTTAAAAGACGACAACCGTAACCTTTTATTAACGATACGGGTCCCGCAAAATGCGGGATTACCGTTGCCGTTACACTTTATTTTTTAAACTGAGGAGAATAAATTGGAACTTTCAGGAAAGGTAGCTTTGGTCACCGGAGGGGCACAGGGGATAGGAAAGGCGATCGCCTTGTTGCTTGCAAACAATGGTGCGGATGTGGCCATCTCGGATATCAATCTCGAAAAGGCTCAGGAGACCGCGAATGAGATTCAGGCTCTGGGTAAACGATCGATCGCATTGAAGGCAAATGTCGCTGATTTCAAAGAGGTTGAGCAGATGGTTGAAACGATTGTTGGGCAGTTGGGTCGGATCGACATCCTGGTCAACAATGCTGGCATTACCCGTGACCGGTTGATCCTGAGGATGACGGAGGAGGACTGGGATGCAGTCCTGGACGTCAACCTGAAAGGGACTTTCAACTGCACAAAAGCAGCCATCCGCTATATGTCAAAGCAGAAGAGCGGAAAGATCGTCAGCATCGCTTCCGTGACCGGGGAAATGGGAAACGCAGGGCAGGCCAATTATGGAGCCTCCAAAGCGGGAGTAATCGGTTTTACCAAGACCATCGCAAGGGAATTTGCCACTCGGGGAATCAATGTCAATGCCATTGCTCCCGGATATATTCAAACGGCCATGACCGAAGCGGTTCCCGACAAGGCAAAAGAGATGTTGAAACAGATGATTCCAATGGAACGATTAGGGCAGCCTGAGGACGTAGCCCAAGCCGTGCTCTTTTTTGTTTCAGAACGTTCGAGTTATATCACCGGACAGGTATTAAATGTCAACGGTGGCATCTATATGTGAGGAGGTGGATCAATGGATATTGAAAAGAGGGTAAAGGAAATTATCGTTGAGCAGTTGGGGGTAAACGAAAGCGAGGTCAATCCGGAAGCCAAATTTATCGACGATCTGGGAGCGGATTCTCTTGATCTGGTCGAATTGGTGATGGCGCTAGAAGAAGAGTACAATATGGAAATCTCCGATGAGGATGCGGAGAAAATCCAGACCGTGGGCGATGCCATTGAGTATATTAAATCCCACGTGGCTCAATAGGGATCACAAATCATCATTGCAAAATGGAAAATTAGTCCCGCAAGGTTAACAATGAAAAAAGTCTTTTCTTTCTATTGTTAATTGCTAATTTTGCCATGTTAGTTTTGCAATGATCTTTAAGAAGGGGAGATGTTTTGAGAAGAAGAGTGGTTGTCACAGGAATGGGATTGGTTATCCCTACTGGAATCGGAGTCGGGATTGCCTGGAAAAATGTCTGTGAAGGGAAGTCAGGCATTGGACGTCTCACACGGTTCGATCCGGAGGGGTTCGAGACCAGGATTGCCGCTGAGATAAAGGATTTCAATCCCGAGTTATATATTGAGAAG
>VGSD01000164.1 GCA_016875155.1 Deltaproteobacteria bacterium
GGGAGAGTTCACCCATGATAAAATATCGGTCCAGCTTTGTTTTCTGGACCACTTCTGTAGCAGCCAGTATGCCGATGGCCATGGGAAGGTCGAAGGCAGCGCCCTCTTTTTTGATATCGGCAGGAGCAAGGTTGACGGTGATTCGCCTGGAAGGGAAGTCATAACCGCAATTTTTTGTGGCGGCTTTCACCCTATCTTTGGACTCCTTGACTGCGCCTTCGGGAAGACCGACCGTTGCAAAGGCAGGAAGGCCCTGTGCGATGTCGACCTCAACCTCCACCACATAGGCATCGATTCCAAAAACCGAACTGCTAAACACACGAGCTAACATAATAGTCTCAACTAATACGAACGAAATATTTATTTTGATAACAGCCTGACTACCCCTCATCTTTCCCCTCTCCCCTTCGAGGGGAGAGGGAGGGGGTGAGGGGACAATTCCAAAGAATTTAATGTGCTTGTTTTAGTAACCTTGTATATCAGAAATACAACAGCGAGACAAGGGAAAAATGGGAAAATCTATATGTAAGAGTATTAGCGGAGGAAGAAGGCTTAAAAAGAGGTCTCTCTAATTATAAAGTTTCCCTATTTATTGGTTTGGGCAGATTTTTCCTGTTTTACTTTTTCGTGAAGCCAGACTTTTATCAGCGCACCACGGTCAACGCCTATTTTTTTTCGGATGTCATCAATATCTTTCACCAGGGACTCTGCGACATCAAGGGTAATGCGAACTTTTTTCCCTTGGCGTATTACAGTAGCCTTTGACATATCGATAAGATCATGAATATCCTCCCCAGAATCAAAACGGTGATCCAATTCGGCACTACTTACTGCTAATTTTTTCTTTTTCATAAAGGTTCACCTCTCTCTCCCTTGCACGCCTTACCGATATAATGCGAATCGTATCATTGCGCAAGGTATATATGGCAGCCCATATCTTGTTATGAAACTTGGCGATGATAATCCTTCTATTCTCTATAGGATGTGGTGCATGAATTTCAATTCGGTCCTCATCTAACCACAAATTCTTGGCAGTCTCAAAATCAATCCCGTGTTTATTTCGATTGGTTCTGCTTTTCTCCTCATCCCAATCAAACTTCATACATTTATGATACATATTTTAAACAAATTTTCAAGTCACATGGTATCTTTTTTCCTGAGGAGGGTTATTTCAAAGGCAACAGCAATAAGAAGAAAAAAGAGGCAGATCAGGTAGGGGAGGCGGAGGTTGAAAAAGTGGGCACCGAGGCCGCCGAGGATGGGGCCGATGAGGGCCCCTATGCTCAGGATGGATTCATGGAAGCCCGTCCCCTTTCCTTTCTGTGTCGAGAGCCGGATGGCGTAAAGGAGACTGGAATAGTAGGTGACACTGGTAGAGAGGCCGATCATGATGAGGGCGAGGGCAAAGAAAAAAGGAGAGCTGGTAGAGTAGATTATCAAAAGCCCTAATGCAACCAGGGCTTGAGCGCCGAATAGGTAACGCCTTCGAAAGTGCCAGAGTTCGCTACCACGAAGAAACCAGAAGCCTAAAAACAGAGAGAATCCAAGACAACCGATGAGCAAGCCAACCATTTGGGGGCCACTCCCGAGTTCTCGAGCCAGTTTGGGAAACTGATATCGTGCGTTTCCAAGAATGAACCAGGACATGAAGTTGGCAATCCAGGCAGAATAAAGGAAGTTTTTATGCCAGGGCTGTATAGGAGTTTCTGTTGGGGATTCTTTTCCTTTCGCTTTAACGGGCCGGTCATAGATAGACTTATAGCTCAATAGGAGCAACACAAAAGAAAGGGTGGCAGCAAAGAAAAAAGGGAACCTTGGGTGGAAGCCGAAAAGAAACCCTGAGATGATTGGACCGATAAGATGGGAGGCTGTCCATGCCATATTCATGGTTCCGATATCCCTGGCCAGGCTTCCTTCTGTTTGATGGTCCGCCACCCATGCCTGAAAGGATGGCCAGAACAGAGAGAGACAGAGTCCGTTGATGCCAGAGAGGAGAAGGATGACCCCGATGTGGTTGGCGATCGCCGCAACCAGACATGACAAAGTAAAGAGTAAGGGACCAAACAGAATAAGCCGGCGGCGACCGAAACGGTCAGAGAGAGGACCCATACGGTGGGCTAGAATCATGTGGACTGCCGCGGTGATACTTCCCACCAAGCCAAGCTGAACGGGATTTGCCTTGAACTCAATCAGTAAAAGGGGGGCAGCGAGGTAGTACCCACTCAAGACCAGGTCCATTCCAAAGGGAGCGACCCGGATCATCAAACGTTCATCCACACGAAACATAGAGGTTTAATTTCTCCACTCCGTAGAAGATACTCATCTTTGTATGGTCAATAACCTCACGCCCATTCTGGTGTCAATAGCGAACCTCACAATCAAACATGACTGATTTCATTCTTGACACTATATACTATTACCCGGTTATACTCGCTTGAAGAGTGGTCAGACCGGAGATTTTCATATTCAGGGACATAATTTTCTCGTAAGGAGTTGAAACCCATATGACTACTGTTGCGTCGTCGGCACTCCATGTTCCTCAATCACGCATCCGAGAGTTAGCAGATATTGCAATGAAAATGGAAGGTGTCCTTAAATTATATTTTGGGGAGTCAAACCTTCCCACGCCGGAATATATCAAACGGGCTGCTTCAAAAGCGATTGAGGAAGGATATACGTTCTATACTGAAAATGCCGGCTTGCCCAGCTTACGCGAGGAATTAGGCAAATATTACAAGAGAACCCAGGGAGTAGATCTTGATCCTCAATCGGAGATTGTTGTCACCTGCTCCGGCGTTCAAGCCCTAAATGTGGCAATCCGTTGTGGACTCAACCCTGGAGACGAAGCGATTGTGCTTACACCAGCGTGGCCGAATGGTTACGCAATCATTAAGATGTACAATGCAATTCCTGTAGAAATTCCCCTGGTTCTCTGTAACAACCGATATGCAGTTGACTTTGATGTCCTCAAAACTGCTATCACGCCCCGTACCCGTCTGTTGGTCTATACCTCGCCTTCGAATCCACTCGGATGGGTTGCTACAGAAGAGGAACAAGCATCACTCCTAGAATTTGCGCGCCTTCATGACCTTTGGTTGCTTGCGGATGAGGTTTATGATCGTCTTTATTATGGGAGTTCAGAACTTGGAATTGCTGCGCCTTCGATTTTGCGTAAGGTTAACCGGGAGGATGATGCGGTGATCGTGGTTCAGTCCTTCTCAAAAGCCTATTGCATGACAGGTTGGCGGGTCGGCTGGCTTGTCGCACGCCATGACGTTGGTGAAAAAGCAGGGCAACTCAACGAATTCATTGTCTCCCATGCAGCCAGTTTTGTCCAACGAGCAGCTCAAATTGCCCTGGCCCAAGGGGAAGAAGAACTGAAGAAGATGCTTGTTCGTCTTAAAGAAAACCGGGACTTCTGTCTCACAGCCCTTCGTCAAATTTCAAGAATTACTGTTCCCTCTCCTGATGGGGCCTTCTACCTTTTTCCAAAGATTGATGGGCTGAAGGATTCTTTTTCCTTCTGCAGAAAGCTTTTAGAGGAGACTCGTGTTGGGTTGGCCCCTGGAGTAGCTTTCGGAGCCGGTGGTGAGGGATCGGTCCGGATCTGTTATGCTGCAGAACGTAATATCCTTGAGCAGGCCATGGAGAGAATAGGACACTTTCTCACTCATGTCTGGAAGCATTAGACACTAATGGAAACGGAATAAATCATTTAACTTGTAGGGCAAGGCTTAAGCCTTGCCTTCAGCAACCCTGAAGGGTTGCCCTACAAAATATTTTATGCTTTTGTAATAGATCTCCACCCGTTAACCTATATTCTACCCCCGTTTATCTCATTGGTTTATCTTCCGAAGAGGTGTTTGGTGGCGAAGTCTGGATCGCTCGTCAGATTGACACCCAATTTGCGTAGTCCGGCCTCATCGCCCGGAGTGGGGATGTGGGTCATATGCACCTCGCAACCAGACAACTCTTTTAACTTTTCAACGGCCATCTGAGCAGCCGGGTTCATCGTAGCGCTGATGCTCAGGGCGATCAATGTCTCCTCGAGATCGAGGCTCACCATCTTCCCGCGGAGCACATCCTTTTTGAAGTGGCTGATCGATTCCATAATATTGGGAGGTAGCAGGTGCATGGCATCAGGGATATTGGCCAAGTGTTTCACCGCATTCAGAACCAATGCAGAAGCGGCATGCATCAGGGGTGAATTTTTTCCGGTGATGATGGTCCCGTTGGGCAGTTCAATCGCCGCACCGCAAAAGATACCTTCATTTCCCTTGCCACTCTTTTCAGCCTCCAGGGCGGCTTCTCTTGCATGTTTGACAACGATCCGGTCTTCAGTTTTTGCATCCAGATCTTCCAACAGGAGCTCTACTCTCTGGACGGTCTCTTTATCTATAAATCCAATGGCATATTCACAGGCGTATCGGAAATACCGCCGGATAATCTCCTGGATGGCAGCTGCCCTGACCGCCTCATCGTTGACGATTCCCAAGCCAGCCCGATTGACCCCCATATCTGTAGGCGATTTATAAAAGGAGTGCTCTCCGGTGATCTTTTCGATAATTCGCCTGAGCACCGGGAAAGCCTCTACATCCCGGTTATAGTTCACCGACTTTTCATTATAGGCCTCGAGGTGAAAGGAGTCGATCATGTTGAAATCCTTGATATCGGCTGTGGCTGCCTCGTATGCGATATTGACAGGATGTTTTAGGGGAAGATTCCAGATGGGGAACGTTTCAAATTTGGCATATCCTGCATGATTTCCCCTTCGGTATTCATGGTAGATCTGGGATAGGCAGGTAGCCAGCTTTCCACTGTTGGGGCCAGGTCCTGTGACGACCACAATGGGTTTGGTGGTATGGATATATTCATTGGCGCCATACCCCTCATCGCTCACAATGGTATCCACATCAGTGGGATATCCCTTGGTAAATGGATGGGTATAGACTCGGATGTTTCTTCGCTCCAGTTTCTTTTTAAACATGGTGGCAGCAGGTTGATTCTCATAACGGGTGATGACTACTCCAACCACTTCGATTCCCCAATCCCTGAGGTCATCAATCAACTTCAAGGCGTCTGAATCGTAGGTGATGCCAAAATCGGCCCTCACCTTCTTTCGTTCGATGTCTCCAGCATAGATGCAAAGCACTACTTCGGATTTATCCCGGAGTTTCTGAAGCAATCGCATCTTCACATTGGGATCAAAGCCAGGCAGAACCCGGGAGGCATGGTAATCGAATAACAACTTTCCACCAAATTCAAGATATAACTTGTTATCAAAACGGGTGACCCGCTCCATGATTGCGGTCGTTTGCTCTGCGAGATATTTCTCATTATCAAAACCGGTTTGAAGTGGCATAGGACTTTCCTCTCGAGGCGAAATAATCGATGGATTAGGCTTTGTTTTTAAATAGATATTTCATCCAACCCGATACCATCTAACCTTAATTTTCAGAAGTTGTCAATATAGTTTAAATCGTGTTATTGGATGGGAATAAAGTGAGGCTTAATCAATTATTGACTTCCGCATAAATAATGCAATATAATAGAGACATCCTGAAAGGGGGTGTCTCGATGCGACCTAAAGGATCTCCGGCATTGTTGGAAGAGCGTAGACATCGAGTGGTTACTTTCCTGAAGCAGAGGCTTTCGCTTCATGAGATTGCCCGGCGCATTGGTTGCCATGCGAGCAGCGTGATGCGGTGGCGCAATGCCTTGCAATCGGGTGGGCAAAAGGCACTCAAAGCCAAGCCAGCACCAGGGAGGCCTCCCCGACTGAGCGTCAAACAGAAAAGACAGCTGGTTCGTCTCCTGACCCAAGGAGCCATGGCCCATGGATATCGGACGCAGTTGTGGACCACTCAGCGCATTGCCGATCTGATCGAACGTCGGCTGGGGGTGAGATATCACCGCAATCACGTGGGCAAACTCCTCCACCAGATCGGTTGGAGCCACCAGAAGCCAGAACGTCGAGCCGTGGAACGCGATGAGACGGCCATCGAAGCATGGAAACGATCGGTCTGGCCCCGGGTAAAAAAAACGCCGCAAGGCTGGCAGCCCATCTCGTCTTTATCGACGAATCGGGCTTCCTCTTGATCCCTTCGGTCCAAAAGACCTGGAGTCCTGTGGGACAAACTCCTATCTTGGTTCATCGGTATTCTCATGATCGGATCTCGGCCATCTCTGGGATCGCCGTCAGCCCGAAACGCTTCCGTTGTACTCTGTACTGTCATCTCTATGAGGACAATATCCATGGGGAAGAAGTGGCGACGTTCCTACGCCAGCTCCTGCGACAAATACCAGGCCATCTGATTGTCTTGCTGGACAATGGGAAGATCCATCGTGGCGACCCCGTCCAGGAACTTCTTGCCCGTACATCTCGTTTGCACCTGGAACCCTTTCCACCTTATGCCCCAGAATTGAACCCCGATGAAGGCGTATGGAATCATCTTAAGCAAACCTTGGCCAATGGCCGTCCGGATACCCAGTCCGAGCTCATGGATGTCTTGGCTGATGAAATCTGCCGCCTGGCTTCTTCTCAGTCACTTTTACGCGGATGCATCCATCAGTCCCAACTCCCCCCTTTTTTACCTTAAATGTTGCATTATTTATGCGGCACTCTATAAAAAGGAAAAATCGTCTTTTCGCTTTT
>VGSD01000165.1 GCA_016875155.1 Deltaproteobacteria bacterium
AAAAGCATTCGATCAAACTTCAGTCCCTTTTTTTCTTTATCGTATTCATATTTATTTCGACTCCCTTTGGGTATTTCAATCATGACACTGACGATCATTTAAATCTCCTCCTTAGCAAACCCCGTTAGAAAAGCTTCGCACGGGGCAAGCAGCGGGGCTTTCTAACGGGGTAAAATTTTGCAAATAGAAACAGCCTTTTTATACCATTGATCAGTCGAAATTTACACCCTTTTTATTGAATCTGCCAACACCATCTTCTCTCTACGCTTCGCAAGCTCAATCGCATAACTTCTACCCAACCCTTGTCCCGCATCTGCTACAATATTCACTCTCCCGGCAAAATTTATCTTCGACTCAGCCGATGATGGCAAGAGCGATATACGGGACCAGATTGAACAGGAGAAAAAGAACCTTCATGAGCCCAATGAAACCATAGATCGCCACATCGAAAGTGTCTCTCGGCATTGGAAACCACTTGCCGTGCATCTGGTATACCCATTCTTTAGCATAGGCACAGGTCAGAAACGAGATAAGGAGTAATCCTCCATTGATGATCGTACACCACATGAAGAATGATCGAACCGTCTGAATATCCATAAGCTCCTCCTTACTCTAGAATGCTTGTGGGGTCAGACTTAATTATTGAGATTCTCTCTATGTCTATCTTACAATTGTAATATACACCTTTTCTTAAAACTTATGAAGTAAATATATCAAAAAACAAAAGTGGGGAATACGTTTTCATTCACCTACTCCCCAATGATTTTGACGAGGACTCTCTTTTTTCGGCGGCCGTCAAATTCGCCGTAAAAAATCCGTTCCCAGGGGCCGAAATCGAGTTTCCCATTCGTTATGGCCACTACAACCTCTCTCCCCATGATCTGCCGCTTCAAATGGGCATCGGCATTATCCTCGCCCACATTATGGCGGTACTGTTTAACTGGTTCATGGGGAGCAAGTTTTTCAAGCCAGACCTCGAAGTCATGGTGAAGGCCGGATTCATCGTCATTGATAAATACAGAGGCCGTGATATGCATGGCATTGACCAGAACCAACCCTTCACGAATGCCACTCTCTTTGAGGCACTTTTCAATCTCCGGGGTGATATTTATAAAACCCCTGCGTGTCGGCACCTCAAACCACAATTCCTTCCGATAACTCTTCATAATCTTTCCCTGAGTACGCCGTTTTCATATTTTCTGCTATTATATGGGAAATATGATACCTGATCAATAAATTATAGACAGCAAGAGCAGAACATGGTAAAAATGTATTTTTAGAATATCCAATTTCAAACAAAACGTAATGTTACTTGTTAACCGTTCGGTGCATTGGAGATGAAAAAAATACGCAATCCAGAGGAATCTTTAGAAGACAAGGAAGAGTTATCGCCGGAATTCAGACGGGAACTGAAACGACGACTTGCCGATGTAAACAACCCCGTGAGGTACGCTATCTTTTCGAACATCACTGGAGATGGCCGTTGGCGTCTTTGGCTCGACGTTTCGAGCGATAGTTACGGCATGTCGATAGACCAGGCAACATTATTTAAGCGTGAACACGTCGCCCGATCTGTGGCTAAAACGTATTCAGAAAAAAGGAAGAACGATCTCCTCATTGCCAAAATCACAACCAGGGACGGTAAGAGGAGAGTCCTTAAATACGAAAAACCTCCGCATCGAACCTTGAACTCCAAGCGACGCAGTAAATCAAAAAATCACATTCAGGTTTGACAAATACAAACGCAATATTATTTTTAATAATCGCTTTAACCACCCCTCACCCTTCCCCTCTCCCCTTCGAGGGGAGAGGGAGTCGGGGGGATTTCAAATGCCTTAATGCATTTGCATTAGAGATGGTTACACGGAAATCGTTAAATCCTCGCTTGGATAAAACAATGTTTTAACCGATGGTCGCATGAGAACAACGATTGTAAATACTCCGAGGATCGTCCCGAAGGGCATGAAGAGGCAGTTCAGGCTGGCCATCACCAAACAGAAAATATAATGTTTATGTCTAACGATATACCGCCCGGCCAGGATCACACAAACAGCAAAAGCTATGCCCGCCAGCATAAATCCTGCCCCGATGATGATAAAAATCCATCCTAAAAAGAACGGTGGAGGAGGACCTGAACCTGCAAAACGGTTGGGGATCATAAGGAAGAGGATCCCCAATACCATATAAATAATTGGAAAAAGGGAGAACAAAACTGCAATGCCTCCAACAATGTAATGAAAAATTGATAATAGGTTAAGATGCTCTTGATCCTGGTTCATTCTTTACTCCCCCTCATCTCCAATTGGTTAAAAAAGAGTCTAACGGTAAAGGTAACGAGGCCCGTATCGTTCATAAAAGGCTACGTTTATCGTCTCTTAATTCTTTCCACGTAACCGTAACCGTCACCGAAACGGGCTTCGTCACCGTAACTTTAACCTAAACACACGGAACATTTTCATTGTTTGAGGGTGACGAACCTGTCATCAAAGATTTCCCATTTACATTCACTCCAACCTTCCCTCTAGCCGGAGTTGTTTGATAATTTCAATGATACTTGGTAAGACTTCTGTGGCCGCTTTTTCGCCCTCCATGATCGCTTCTTGCCTTTTCGAAAAATCTGCTGACCCGATATGCCCCACTTTGGGCCGGATCACCATATCAGCCTGTGAGATTTGAATGGCAGCAAGTTTCGAATACATGATGTCAATCGACTGCAGAAGGGTTTCTATTGTATTTCCGGGAGGAGTCCGTTCTGCACCAGCCGAGATATCCACGGCAATGACCACATCAGCCCCCAATCGTTTAGCGGCTTCAACAGCAACTGGGCTGACCACACCTCCATCGACATAAACCTTGTCCCCTATTTTAACAGGCCTAAAAACACCCGGGCTGGAGCAACTTGCTCTCACGGCCTGTCCTGTATTTCCTATACCGAAGACGACCTCCCGGCCGCCTTGAATCTCTGTGGCAACGGCGTAAAAGGGAATCTTTAATTTCTCAATCGGTGTATTCTTCAACGTCTTATTGACAAATTCTTCCAGTTTCTCCCCTTTGATGAACCCATTGTCCGGAATCGTGAGGTCCACTATATCTTTCTGTTCAATCGAAGATGACAATTTCTGAAGCTCATAGGCACTCAACCCATAGGCATAAACACCTCCGACGACACTGCCCACACTCGTTCCCACGATCATATGAATTGGTATTTTGTTCATTTCAAGAATTTTAAGCACACCGATATGAGCAAACCCCTTCGATGCTCCTGCTCCAAGAACCAGGGCAATTTTGGCAGGTTTGGGAGGAGGTTGGACAGGAACCTCCGGGATGGCCTGAGGTGGCTGAGCCTCCTTCAAGGTACAGGAGGTGAGGGTAAGAAATAAGAGAATGCAAAGGTTAAACCGTTTGAAAAAAAGCATTGTCCTCACACTCTTTTTTAAGCTTAATCCAATCTTTAGTTGAGCATGATTTGAATATTTTTCAATAATCTCTTTTGGCTCAACCTTTGGATCATTCCCAATTTTTTGACAAAACGACGATTATCAATCGCTCTTAACTGGTCTGCCATGATATCTGATCGTTCCATAAGTCCAGCTTCTCCTTTTCGAAGATGAACTCGTAGGACATCAGATTGGGGACGGATTTGGGTAGTCAAAGGACAAATAATAGTAGATGGATGATGATTGTTGAGAAGGTCAGTTTGGACAACAACAACTGGCCTCGTTTTTCCAGGCTCCGTTCCAAACCTTGGATTCAAATCGGCAAGGTAAACATTCCATTTTCTAATTTCCATTGCTTTCTCCAGGCAAACCTTCTTCGAATTTTTCAAATTCCTCTAAAACCGATATGGAATCAGTTGCTACAATATTTGATTCTCTGACCAATTTATTTTTCAATAGTCTTCGAGCTACTAGCTTGTTATAAAAATGAATTGCCTCATTGATGTAAGCGTTTCGAGGGCGCTTGACTTTCCGCAGCACCTGTTCAGTCTCTTCGAATATATTATCTTGAAGCTTAAGTGAAAGATTCTTTGACATAATTACAAACCTCCCTGGGTGGTATTACTGTTAGTATATACCAATAGATCTTTATTAATCAACTATTTTTATCTTCTTATCTCAACTACAGGAGGACAGATACGGAGGTTATCGAATCGGGATTGTTTTAAACATATCGGAAGCATGAAAAGAACTGCGAACGAAGGGACCTGAGGCGACAGCCCTGAATCCCATGTCCTCCCCGATTTTCTTATATTCTTCAAACTCTTCCGGAGGGATAAATCTCGCGACAGGTAGCCGGTCGGAACGGGGCTGGAGATACTGACCGATGGTCAGGAGGTCGCACTCTGCTTTTCTAAGGTCTTCCATCAGTTCGATGATCTCCTGATGAGTCTCGCCCAGCCCGAGCATGAACCCAGATTTGGTCTGGATTTGAAGATAAAGGTCTTTCGATTGTTTCAATAGATTGAGAGACCTCTTATAGTCAGCTTGTGGTCTGACTTCTGAATAAAGCCACTGGATGGTTTCGACGTTGTGGTTAAGGACATCCGGTGACGCACGAAGGACAGTCTCAAGAGAAGAGAGGTCTCCTCTGAAATCCGGAATCAGCACCTCAATCTTTATTCCTTGGCCCTGCTCTCGAATTGCTTCAATTGTTCTCGCAAACAAAGAGGCGCCACCGTCAGGAAGGTCATCGCGGGTCACAGAGGTAATGACGACGTAATGGAGGCCCATCTCCACAACCGCTCTGGCAATTCTACTCGGTTCATCTTCAGCGGGATGAACAGGAACTCCATGCTGGACAGCACAGAATCCGCAATTTCTCGTACAGACATCTCCCAGGATTAAAAAGGTTGCTGTGCCTTGTGAAAAGCACTCTCCGAGATTCGGGCACCGTGCCTCCTCACAAACTGTGTGGAGACCCCCTTTATCCAGAAGAGTCTTCACTTTAATAAGGTCCTGATATGGAGGAATTCGTTTTTTAAGCCAAGGAGGTTTTTTCATGATCTTTTCCCCCCTTACCCCCTGCCTACCGGTAGGCAGGCCTCCCTCTCCCACCATGGGGAGAGGGGGAAAGTGAACGAAGGGGTTTCGGCAGATGAATTGCCAGGCCATCTGCATCGAGGCATGCCTCTTTCAGTGCTTCTGGAATCGTGGGATGGGCTTGAATGAAACGCGTAAACTCTTTTAGTTTGCTTTCTATCATTGTTGACGCAATAGAGAGAAGAACGCTCGCTTCGGGTCCGATGATGTGAACACCTAAGACGGTATCATTTTCTCGACTTGCGATCACTTTGATGAGACCATCGGTTTCTCCTGAGATCACAGCCTTCGGACTCGACCTAAACGAAAATCGTCCAATCTTGATCTCTCCTTTTGCTTTTGCCTCTTTCTCAGTGAGGCCAATAGAAGCAACTTCAGGATGGCTGAAGATGCAGAGGGGGATTAATGGGGAGTCCCATTCCCGATTAAGTCCCATGACATTCTCAGCAGCCACCATTCCATGTTCCATTGCCACATGAGCAAGCATGATTCCTTCAACCGCATCTCCTATCGCATAAACATTTGGAGAGGTCGTCTCCATGTGGCGATTGACCTTAATTCCCTTGGGAGAGGTTTCAATACCCGCCTTTGAAAAATTCAGATCCAGGCTGGGCTCTCTTCCCACAGCCATCAGTAATTTTTCGGCATTTATCTCCTGGGTTCTTTGCGGAGTTTTCACCATAAGCCTTAATCCATCCTCATTCTTCTGAACCCCTTCTACAGATGACTGGGTTAAAATCTTCACTCCATCTCGCTCCAGAAACCGTCTAAGATTCCGGACCAATTCTCCTTCGAGACCAGGAAGAATATTTTCCAGAATCTCTACAACCGTCACCCTTGAACCCAGAAGGTTGAAGAGTGTAGCAAACTCAATTCCTATATACCCTCCTCCGATGATGACCAATTCGCGAGGTATCTTTTTTATCTCCAGCGCTTCGTCACTGGTGATGATCTTGTCGCCATCAGGAGTAAGACCGGGAAGGGCTTTCGATTTCGAACCAGGAGCAAGGATGATCGCATCGGCTTCTAAGATTTCCTTCCCATCTTCTCCATCGAAGAGAACCACCTGATTGGGGCTGATAAGATCGGCTTGGCCTTTTTTTACTACGACCCGATGCGATTCAAGTAATATCTCCACACCCTTTACTAACTCCTCAACTACCTTTTTCTTTCGATCCATCATCGGTTCGAGAAGCCCTGAAGGATCAATGGAAAGGATCTTAAAGACAGAAGATCTTCTGAGAGAGTGAAGCATTCTTGCATCGTGAAGAAGGGCTTTCGTAGGAATACATCCATGGTTCAGGCAGGTCCCGCCGATCTTGTCCTTCTCGATCAGGGTCGCTTTGGCTCCTAATTGAGCGGCCCGAATCGCGGCCACATAACCGCCCGGCCCACCACCGATGATAATGACTCTCTTTGGGTTCATAGGTTATTATTTTTAAACTATTAGACTATTGGTGGCACAGGCCTCTGGTATTGGTAGCACAGGCCTCTGGCCTGTGACCA
>VGSD01000166.1 GCA_016875155.1 Deltaproteobacteria bacterium
GATGCCCAGGATCTATCGGGAACTGGAGAAGGTAAGAAAGATCCTCGAAGACCACTTCCATGAGGTTCAGGATTTCGAATTCACCGTAGAGAAGGGACACCTCTATATCCTCCAGACCCGCAACGGAAAGATGAATGCCCAGGCCATTGTCCGGACATCCAGGGAAATGGTCACCGAAAAAATGATCAACAAGGAGAAGGCGGTTCTGAGATTGAAACCCTTTGATCTCGAGCAACTTCTCCACAAACGGATCGACCCTAATTTCAAGGGAAAACCGATTGTGACCGGACTTCCCGCTTCTCCAGGAGCCTCTTCCGGAAAAGCCATCTTCGATGCCGACGAAGCTGAAAGAGTAGGAAAACTGGGTCATAAGGTTATTCTTGTTCGTGAGGAAACGAAACCAGAGGATATTCATGGGTTCTTTGCCTCTCAGGGAATTCTGACAAGCCGGGGCGGTAAGACCTCCCATGCTGCGGTCGTAGCCAGAGGAATGGGAAAACCCTGCGTCTCTGGATGCGAATCGCTCCATATCGATCCGAAAACAAGGGAGGCAACAGTGGGCAGTGTACACATCAAGGAGGGAGATTTCATCACCATCGATGGCTCCAGAGGCGAAGTCTACCTGGGAGAAGTGCCTACCGTTGATCCGGAGATCAGCAAAAACCTGCTCACGATTCTGGGCTGGGCAGATGAGATCAGGACCTTGGGGGTCCGGGCCAATGCCGATACTCCTGAATCAGCCGCCAAGGCAAGGCAGTTGGGTGCAGAAGGAATCGGGCTCTGCCGGACAGAGAGGATGTTCAATGCCGTTGACCGGCTTCCCATTGTCCGGGAGATGATTCTTGCAAGCTCAAAGGAGAAAAGAGCAGAGGCCATTGCTAAACTTCTTCCCTTACAGAAGAGCGATTTTAAAGAGATCTTCAGGGCCATGAAAGGATTTCCGGTGACGATCCGGCTTCTCGACCCGCCCCTTCACGAATTTCTTCCCACAGCGGAAGAGTTAGGTTCAAAACTGAGAAATCTTAAAAACCTGGAGACAGTTCTTGACTCAATGGAAAGTATTTCCGAGGTGATGAAATACCTTGACACCTCGTCCAGGGAATCTCTCAAACTTCTCGAACATGTGGCAACGGATATCGTCGAAATCAAGGAGAAAAGGCTCGACAAGAAACTGATTCGCAAACAGCAGGAGACCCTCCGGAAGGTGAAGGAGATGATGGAGGTTAATCCCATGCTTGGCCACCGGGGCGTGAGGCTGGGCATTACTTATCCTGAGATCTATAAGATGCAGCTTCAGGCCATTATGGAAGCGGTCGCCGAGTTGACGAAAGAGGGAGTGGAGATTCAACCGGAGATTATGGTCCCTCAGGTCTGCACGGCCCAGGAGTTGAAATGGGTCTACGAGTTGACCAAAAAGTTGCAGAAAGAAATAGAGAAACAATACAGCGTGAAAATTCAGTTCAAATTCGGGACGATGATCGAAGTCGTCAGAGCCTGCATGAGGGCAGGAAGGCTCGCAGAGGTAGCCGACTTCTTCTCTTTCGGGACGAACGATCTGACTCAGGCCACCTTCTCCTTTTCAAGGGAGGATGCGGAGAACAAATTCCTTCCCCTTTACAACCAGAGAAAGATCCTCCAAGACAACCCCTTTGAAGTGCTGGATGTGAAAGGTGTGGGAAGATTGATGATGATCACCATCGAATGGGGAAGAAGGACAAAATCTGACCTGAAGATTGGAATCTGCGGTGAACATGGTGGTCATCCGGACTCTGTGGAGTTCTGCCACTCCATTGGCCTCTCCTATGTGAGCTGCTCTGTGCCGAGGCTTCCGATTGCTCGCCTCGCGGCTGCCCATGCCAAATTGAAGGAAATCGATAAGAAACCTGATCAGAAATTCGACCCCGACTACCCAAACCTGTTTTTCTAAAATGAGAAACGGAAAATGGAAAACGAGAAGTTAATTCCCATTTCTCATTTCCTTTTTCCCATTTTTATTTATGGTTCAACGGGGAGGATTTTTCTATCTTTCAATCTCACATAGCCGCGGTGGTTGATTCTCAGGTGGGGGATGGCAGCGGTGCTGAGGGTCTCGACCGTAAGCAAAGGCTTCTCCCATTTTACGCCGTTCTCTCGCAAACATTCTTCCAGATGTTTTATCTCATCCCTGATGGTCTCCATCGGTTTCAATGAATTGAGCCCACAGAGGGGAGCAGGAAATTCTGCGACGACCTCGTCTCCAATGGCAAAGACATATCCGCCTCCAATCTTTTTAAGCCTTTCAATGACCGTTTTCATCGATTGAGGATTGCATCCCACGACAATCATATCGAGGCTATCCCAACTCGTGGTCGTGCCATAGGCTCCTCTTTGGAGGCCAAACCCTTTAAGGAACCCCATGAATGCCCCTCTGTTTCCAAGTCGATCCAGGGCAAGTACCATGATGACATCTTCGGATTCTTCGGGTTGATCGAGGTCAATCACACTCTCCTTGGTGACCAACCTGCTCACCATCTCCATGACTCTAACCTTTCCATGAGTTGGAAGTGGGGGAATGGTGTAATTTTCTATTTTTACTGTTTTGAATAGGTGCTCAGGATAGACCACCTTTTTAGGTTCAACCTGTGGTTTCCCATCTTTGAAGATGATTCTGCCGTCACACATCACCAACTGAGGGGAAAATTCATTGGGCGAAGGGATAATTACAAGGTCGGCCTTTCTCCCTGGCGACAGAGACCCGATAAGGTGGTCGAGGCGGAAGTGCTCAGCCACATTGATCGTCACCATCTGATAAAGGACTTCCGGCGGAATGCCAAGTTTCAATCCACTTCTTAATGATCCATCAAGGTAACCTTCGGCAAGAAACTCCACCGGACCCACACCATCGGTTGAGAGGATCAGTCTCCTGAAATCGATCTTTTTCCTAAAGATCCCGGATACACCCGAAAGTTCCTTCCGGACCGAGCCTTCCCTGATCATCACCCAATATCCCAACCTCAGCCTTGCAAGTATCTCTTCTTCGGTGATGGGCTCATGGCAGGAAGAGATGCCAAAATCAGTACAGGCCTGAAGTTTCTTCTCGTTGGCGCCTGTGGTGTGTCCCTCGACTAATTTCCCCATTCTAAGAGCAATAGCGATAAGATCTTTTACCCTTTTGCCCTGTACCCCCTCTAAAAAAATGTTTCCCCAATAGATCTCCCCTATTCCCAGACATTTTGGATCCTTTAAAAATGGGATGAGCGCTTCATTGCTCGGAGCCATGACTTCTTCAGAAGGCGTAAGCCCGCAAAGTGGTGGGATCGTGTAATAAAACCGGGTCGGTTGCCCTTCGAGACCTCTTACAGAATATTCAATTCCATCTTTCCCCGAGATGGTTCCGGTTTCCATGACCTCGGTGACTACCGTGGTCACACCCGTTGGAATGACATGTTTTACAAACTCCGCAATCCCATACCTATTGCCAACGGAATGAGTGTGACCTTCAATGAGCCCTGGCAGAATCACCATGTCACTGGCATCAATCACCTCCGTCTTCTGATTTTTTAAAAAATGATGGTCAGGCCCCACGTAGGCAATCCGATCACCCTTGATCCAGATCGATTGTCCCTTGATAAACTCCCGGGTGACGGAATTAAAGAGAGTTCCCTTCGTGATGACGGTATCAGGAGGGATTTCACCCAGAGCCACTTTACTGAGGATCAATCTTGTTTCGAATTCATTCACGGGATTATCCAATCCTCTTCCATGTCACTCTTGCCCGGCAGAGTTCCCGGCCATCCTCTTTTCTGACAATCTTATGTAAAAAAGTTGGGCTGGGATCTTTCTGGGATTCCGTTTGAACGGAGAGCTCATCGTCGCAGCTCGATTCGGCGAGAAAATTGATTTCAAAGGTTGTAATCTGATGGGTCTGATTCATCTCCAACGAATAACTATCCAGAACCCATTCGATATATCTTGCATTATTCACATGCTGGTGCATATCCAGGTCGCCATAACGGACAGTAAAAGACATCTCCTCACTGGGAGCACTGGGAGCAGGAAGTTTATCGAGATTCGTCTTAACACCATGCTGATCCGGACGGTAATTCAAACCCTGAAGAAAAGGTTCAATCCGCTGGGGCTTTCGATTTTTTAAATCCAGCACAACCCATGCACTTTTCCCACCTCCGATGACTCTACCATCTTCCTTGACGACAGAAAAATCTCGGAGGGCAAATAAGCGACTGTTTCCTAACAACCAGGTCCTGACCTGAATCTTATCCCCCCATCCAGGATACTCCTTCATCTCAATGGCCAAACGGGACAAAACCCAGAAATAGTCATTTCGCGCAAGATCGGAATAACCGATGCCGATATGATGGGCATGATTCCATGCCGTCTCCTGCATATACTTCCAGAGACTCGGTAGAAAAACTCGGTTCTTCGCATCCACCTCATAGAAACTGACGAGATAGTGATCTTCCCAGGTACTCTTAATCTTATCCATGTCGGTGTTCATAACAAAAACCGAAGTTCCCTGTCAAACACCCCCATGATTACTCTCTTCCCAAGCGGTTCGTAGGTCCTGTGTCCAGAGTGTAGGCAAGGAGACAAAATTCAAAATATTTAGGATTGATTCCTTGATGAAACTTTTTGTTCCCTTATTTTAAGAAAAGGTGTATATTACAACTGTAAAAGGGGAAAAAGTTTATCCCCTTAGCAGAAGAGAGAGCCTATATCAATTTAACCCCAATTGAGCCATAATTTTTGGAAAATCCCCTCTAACTCCCCTTTGCTAAAGGGGAGAACCCATTATTATCCCCCTTTGGAAAAGGGGGATTGAGGGGGATTTTAAAATGAAGCTTAAACCTCTCTGAAGTGGCCCATCCATCAGGGAAATATCTCAAAGAGGTAATTTTTTTTCACTCAATTGGGGTTTAAGTCTTACGAAAATGTGGAATCAGCATAAAAAAACAATATTAGCCCTCGTGATTAAATACCTAAAAAATGGTATACTGCATCAGGAGGTGTTGAGTTATGACAAGACTTGAGAAATTGGAGCGTGAGATTCAAAGGCTCGGTCCCGATGAGATCGCTATTCTCCGGGATTGGTTTCGTAAGTATGATGCTGAGGCGTGGGACAGACAGATTGAAGAGGATGCTCGCGTAGGAAAACTCGATAGGTTGGGAGAAGAGGCCTTGACGGCCCACAAAGGAGGAAGGACGAAAGAACTTTGAAGCATTTCGCCTCGCCCGCCTTCTGGGAATGTTACGGACGACTTCCAGCAAACGTCCAGAAACAAGCTGACCGGTGCTTCGAACTCTTGAAAACAAATCCCCGGCATCCCTCTTTTCACTTCAAAACAGTCGGAAAATATTGTTCAGTCCGAATCGGCCTTCATTACCGTGCGCTTGCAGTCGAGGTTTCTGGTGGATTGGTCTGGTTCTGGATTGGATCGCATTCTGATTATGACAAAATGATGGACTAATCAGTCAATGAAGGCGACGAGGAATAGCCCGTCGCCATTTGGCGAGGCCATTGCCCCGCGCATTATATCAGCCGTTGGGGGCCAGAAGGGAGGATCATGTGATGGATGTCCCTGGTACGCAGTCTCCAAGCGGTGTATTCGTCGCGGACGACTTCCGTGACAATCTGATTATTGACCGCTACGACCCGTGCTTCGCTGCAATGCGAGCATCCAAACGAGCACACCTACGCAGCGAGAACAGCGAGGATGCGGTCTCCTGGAATGTCTTTCGATCTTTGCGCCAGATTGATCCGGCGGCATGGCTCCCTCTGCTCTTCGAGCGCGCCTTCGCCATTCCTTGCGAACTGCCCTCCCCCACAACGACAGTCGAGTTATGGCAGCCCGTCGCCCCACCTCCGGCATTACTGCAGAACGGGGACGAAGGCATCTCCGAGATCGATATCGTCATAGAGAATCCGAGTTGGGTATGGTTCATCGAGGCAAAGCTAACGAGCGACATCTCGACTGGAACCACGACTCGTCCCGACCGTGACCAGGTTCTCCGCAATCTCGATGTCGGTTCCTACTATGCCGGAGTGCGAGACTACTTCTTCTCCCTACTGATTCGCGACAGGAACTGTTCTCCAAAGGGAGTCCAGGTTATTGAGGAATACAAAGACCTGGATTGCGTCCGTGATAAGCTTCCCCATCGCCCAGACCGACTAAAGAACCTTCGCACCGTAGGGCTACTCACATGGAGCCATTTGGCCCAGGTGCTTGAGGAAGCACGTTCCCGCATAAAGCGCCCGAACGAACTTGCCTATGCCCAGCGTTGCATTGACTGGCTCGGCCAACGTGGCATTCGTCCATAGCAGCCTGCATGATGATTGTTGGATTAAATCTTTATTCTCGAAAAAGATGGTTGGAGGAAGGAATCTATTCGGTCCGTCTTGAAATAACTTAAAAGCAAAGTCAAATATGAAGATTTGGCCCCATTAAGTTTTGGATCATCGCGTAAGTGAGTGGGTAAAATTATGCCCCTAAACACCTTTAAGATACCATGAAATAAGGGTAAAAGGTACTTTATCTTGGATAAAAA
>VGSD01000167.1 GCA_016875155.1 Deltaproteobacteria bacterium
ACGCCCGCACAACCGGCCAGAACGATCAGGTCAGCCAGGGACACCTTCTTGCCGCCGGATTGCGCCCTGTTAAATGCGCTCTGGATGCCCTCCAGGGTCTTGAGAACTTTGGCCAATTGGGCAGGCTGGTTGACTTCCCAATCTTTCTGTGGCGCCAGGCGAATGCGTCCACCGTTGGCACCGCCACGCTTGTCGGAGCCACGGAACGTGGACGCCGACGCCCAGGCGGTCGAAACCAGCTCCGACACTGACAGGCCGGAAGCTAAAATCTTCGCCTTGAGAGAAGCGATGTCTCGTGCGCCAATCAGTTTGTGCTTGACAGCAGGGATGGGGTCTTGCCAGATGAGGTCTTTTTTCGGAACCTCTGGCCCGAGATAACGCGAACGGGGGCCCATGTCGCGATGAGTCAGTTTGAACCACGCCCGGGCGAATGCATCTGCAAGCTGATCCGGATGTTCCATAAAGCGCCGGGAAATCTTTTCGTAGGCTGGGTCGAACCGCAAGGCAAGGTCCGTGGTCAACATGCCTGGTGCGTGACGCTTCGACGGGTCGTGTGCATCCGGTACCGTGCCGGCGCCTGCGTCACCCTTTGGTTTCCACTGGTATGCACCAGCCGGGCTCTTCGTCAGTTCCCATTCGAAACTGAATAATATCCGGAAGAAATTGTTGCTCCACTTTGTGGGAGTGTTGGTCCAGATGAGTTCCGGCCCACCAGTAATCGTATCGTTGCCTTTGCCCGTGCCGAAGCTGTTCTTCCAGCCCAGGCCCTGTTCCTCAATGCTTGCGGCTTCCGGCTCCGGGCCCACCAGTGACTTATCACCGGCGCCGTGGGCTTTGCCGAATGCGTGGCCACCCGCAATGAGGGCCACTGTCTCCTCGTCGTTCATCGCCATGCGGCCAAAAACCTCGCGGATATCCTTCGCCGCAGCGACCGGGTCCGGGTTTCCGTTCGGGCCCTCCGGGTTCACATAGATCAGGCCCATCTGAACGGCGCCGAGGGGCTTATCGAGTTCCCGGTCACCGGTGTAGCGCTTGTCTCCAAGCCACTCGCTCTCTGGTCCCCAGTAGATGTCCTTTTCCGGTTCCCAGATGTCCTCACGCCCGCCTGCGAAACCGAAGGTCTTGAAACCCATCGACTCCAGCGCGACATTGCCGGCGAGGATCATCAGGTCAGCCCAGGAAATTTTCCGGCCATACTTTTGCTTAATTGGCCAGAGCAGTCGCCGCGCCTTGTCGAGGTTCTGATTATCAGGCCAACTGTTGAGGGGTGCAAAGCGCTGGCTGCCGTTGCCTCCGCCGCCTCGGCCGTCGCCGACGCGGTAGGTGCCGGCACTGTGCCACGCCATACGGATGAACAAAGGTCCGTAGTGGCCGAAGTCCGCCGGCCACCAGTCCTGCGAGTTGGTCATCAGTGCTGTGAGCTCTTTCTTCAAGGCCGCATAGTCGAGCTTCTTGAACTCTTCGGCGTAGTTGAATTCCTCGCCCATCGGATTGGACTTGGAGGAATGCTGGTGCAGGATATCGAGGTTCAGCTGGTCGGGCCACCAGTCTCTATTCATCCTGCCTCTGCCAGTTGCTTGCGGGTTTGATCCACCCGTTATCGGGTCCTTTCTGTCGTCAGTCATAACGTTACCTCCTTTCGTTGTGTGAGTTGTTGAACAGCCCTATACATGATAATCGTGTTCAATGCCCATCTATCCAACATTTAAAGAACGAAACCGATGCCAAAAAAAGAAAGGCATAGGACCTTCAGCCATTCTTCTCCTTGACACGCTTCTTTCTGTTTCCTTTTGTTTTTGTATAGCAGTCCTTGCAATACCCGTAGTACTCCAGCCTGGTGTCCGTGATCGAGAAGCCGGTTTTCTTCATGACCCTCTTGGGATCAACAGTGATGGGAACGTTGTAATCTACTATCTTCTTACATCTTTCGCAGATCAGATTAATGTGCTCTTCAAGGTTTCCGTCGTAGCGGTCTTCCATCTTGTCAAACTGAAGCATTTTGATCATACCGTGGCGGGAAAGCTCATTAAGTGTGGCGTAGGTGGTTGACAGGCTCAAACTTTTCTTCCTCCTTTTTGCCTTTTTATAAATAAGGCTTGCACCTGGATGGGATTCCGCCTGTTCAATCAGCACGTCCATGATGGCCAGCCGTTGGGGGGTCACCTTCAACCCCTTCTTTCGCATCTGGCTGATCATCGATTCTTTGGTCATCATAGATAAATAGGAATGATTCCTAATTACAAATCAATGTAACCCACTCTTCTGGCTTATGTCAAGTCGTTCTTCTAAGAAAATGTTCAAGCCCCTCAGCCGCAAGGTGGGTTGTTCCTGCTTGTTTTAAAATAGCTTTTATTGACAGAGGGAGGGACGGAAAAAATAAACATTTTGAGGATGAGGAATTCTAATGTCAGGAGAAATTAAGTGGGTCAATAAATAAACTTGATAGTACCAATGAGGTCCAATCCTGGCTTTCACAGCTTACGGCCCCTTGACGCGCAACAGGCGTAATACCTGCTCATACGCGACCCTGTGACCTTCCTCATTCCAGTGCCAGTCATGTTCCGACTGGAACTCCCGCCGGTTCTTTTCAAAGTCCTCCCTCATCGGCTCTGTCAGGTCAATGAGCTCATGCAATTTGAATGTCTTGCTTTTATCCAGCGTGTTCTTATAAATGTTACGTCGCGGAGCATCCATGATAAAAATGATCCTTTTGTCTTTATTCTCATTCCTGATCTGACCGAGGATGTATTCAGTTGCAAGCCTGATCGATCCCATGTGGCTGTTGAACACGCCAACCTCGACATTGTCCTCGTATTTTATGGTTCTCATTGCGAACAGCTCCCTGATAAGGTTCATTATCTTAAGGTTGTGCACGAGATATCTCATGAGTGCGCTCTTCTCTGCCACGAGATATTTCAAGCGCGCGCCCTTCCTTGCCAATTCCTTTTTGTAGACGAACTGGGGGGAAGAGCAAATCTGGCTGGGTGGAACCTCTGACACCACCCCGTCACGCACATCCACTCTGAGCATTTGTGACGATAAATTTAAGGCAACTAGTGTAGTGTCTCTCAAACAAATGGATTTATGTTTTATGATTATTCGCCCATTCTGATAAGGTTGGTGTTGTATTTGCTGAAGTTCTGTGCCCTCGGATAACTCCAGCCAATTATGAGACACTACACTAGGCTGTCATGAAAATCGTTGTGCACGACATTGAATATGATGGTGTCGGGGTCATAGTTCTTGACGACGTACCTGCTCATGTGGAGATATTGGGAAAGCGGGATGGCGGCGACCCCGAAACTGAAGACCTCATATTCGTGGCCGACATTTTCTCGCAGCAAAGACGGGTAGCTTTTGTCCATGTCAACGTGCAGTGCCTCGACATATGAGTCGCCGATCACGGCTATTCTCTCTTTTCCACTTTTAGTTTTTTGGTAATCGACAGGACTGTTCCACCCGTCATTGTTTATGCGCCACTTTCCTCTCTGCTGGGCAAATTTGCCGAAGGTGGCCATCCCGCTCACCTGATCAGAACATTTCTTCAGCATCAGCGTCTCACTATAAAAACAATTGTAGGGAATCTGGGAGGCGGGGATAACGAACCTGAACACCAGCTCCAGTATAATAAGGCTGATGATGAGCGATGGGACTGTCAGGAATATAAAACTTCTGATCTTTGCCTTCATGCGATGTTAAGGATGGGGCTGTTATCTGTTAAGGCAGAGGCGAGTTCAAAGCATTATTTTTTATCATTTTGATAAGAACTCTTTTTGGATAATTTAAATGTACAAAAAAGTGAGTTGCATGTCAAGAAGAATCCAGAAGATTTGGGGGTTCAAGCCCTTATGGGGAAAACTGGACAAAGAGCTATCGAAATGAGATTAAGGTGACCAAAAGAGACAGATTCGAAAATGTGTTAGCTGTTTTGCGTTAAGAGAACGAGGAAGAAGTTTTACGGGCTCAAAAAATAAATGTTGATGATTGCCAATTCAAATCGTACGCACTTTGCAAAAGTGCTGGGTTGTTGACTGTAGGAAGGAGTCAATAATAAACGTGACAGTGTCTGGAAGGTCAAATCCTGACTTTTATAAATGAACGCCAAGGATCAGATTCGCTTCTTCATGCCCTTGGTCTTAAGAAGTTGTTCCAATGCTTCATAGGGCTGGAAGCCAACAGCCTTCTGGTGATTGATTGCAAAGGTCGGAACTGCTGTGACGCCCTGGGCATAACAGTAGTTCCAGTCGGAGTCAACTTCCTTTTTATACTTTCTCGATTTCAGAACCTCTCTTGCCTCTTCTTCGGGAAGCCCTAAGGATTTAGGCAGAAGAATCAGTTCATCAACTTTGCCAATGTTTATACCCTCAACGAAATAGGCGTTAAAGACGGCTTTATGGAACTGGTCGCCTACCCCTTTTAGTTCTGCCCATTTGGCCAGTTCCTGAGCCAGGCGGCTGTTATATGTTTTTTTCCTTTCCCCAAGGGGCAGTCCGAGTTCACGAGCAACCTGCCGTAATCGTTCCCGTGCCTTGTTGATATCGATATTGCGCCCTGCGAAGAGTTCTTCGAGGGTGAGTCCTTCCTCTGGAGTCTCAGGATGGAGCGGGAAGGCGATCCAGCGGACTTGGATATCGTACTCTTTCTGCAATTGGTCAATACGCACGGTACCGAAGTAACACCAGGGTCACACATAATCCGAAAAGACTTCTAATACTTCTTTATTCATCATTTTTCTCCTTTTGAGCTCCACATTAATTATGAGAATTTATCTCTAAAACTTTAACAAAAATCTCCCCTCCCCGACGTGGGAGGGGATGAAGGGGAGGGGGACTAAATTTAGATTAAAAATATTTTGTCCACCCCCACCCTCACCCTCCCCCATCGAAGGGGGAGGGGATTATTAAGGAAAATTTAAATATCTTTTGTTAAAACTATGACCGATCTTTGGATTCTTTGCAACAGACGAAGAATTCTAGACTCCAAGGGTTGATAGATACAATCGATAGATATGTTGAATTTATTCCATTCTTGTAGTAGAAGTCTATTGAACATTTTGAAACTTAGGGGGATAAGATGAAAAAATCCGCTGGTAAGAATCAAATCAATCGGAAGAAGTTTGAAGAGGTATTTAAGAAACAGGGATACAAAGATTTTAAATGGATTAATCCAAAGGATATTGTTGTAGCTCAATGGGCGAGGATGAAGTGCACATTCGGATGCAAGAATTACGGAAAATGCGGGACCTGTCCACCCAATACTCCGTCGGTGGCAGAAGTAAAGGAATTTGTCAGGGAGTATAGAACCTGTGCTATTTTTCGGTTTACCAAAAAGGTAGCACGGCCCGAAGATCGTTTTGCCTGGACAAGGAAGGTCAATTTAAAACTTTTGAGCCTGGAGCGAGAGGTCTTTCTTTCAGGCTACTACAAGGCTTTTCTCCTGTTCATGGATTCTTGTAATCTCTGTGCTTCCTGCCCCGGGGTAAGACAACTGTGCAAGAATCCAAAAATGGCTCGGCCCACTCCTGAATCCATGGCCATGGATGTCTTTGCTACAGTCCGAAAGATCGGTTACCCCATTGATGTTCTTTATGATTATAAACAAGAGATGAACCGCTACGCCTTTTTATTTATCGAATAAAGTTGCCATTCTCTGCATGAAGGAGGATAAAATGGATAAAGATCAATTGGCTGAAATCATACGGCGGAGGTTAAAGTTGGACGATCAGGAGTGGATGATGATCAAAGAAAACCCCAAGTTTCAACGCCAATTTCAGAACGCCATTAAGGCCTCTGAATACCGTTTGGTCGCTGAGGTGATTGAATCGAAAGGTTGCCATTCAGGGCATATTGTGGGCCAGAAACTAATTTTTGATAGTTCTGGTAATTTGCTAACAAAAGAGAGCCCGGACCGTGTCTGTGCTTTTTTGATGCCAAACTTAACTGTTTTGATCAACGCCTTTTTTGAAAACCTGATGAATGGTCGGGACCCGAATGAAGTGATATTTAACACCACCGGCTGTTTTGACACAGGCCCCCAGTGCGGTGGATGGGGCCGTATCGTTGTCAAAATGACAGCAGTGAAGAAATAGGTACCTTAAATGAAGAGAGCAATCGATATGAAGATCTTAAGGGTGGACATTGCAAACGAAAGGGTAACCTTCGAAAGCCTCAGAGAAGAGTGGAAGTCAATCGGGGGAAGCGCTCTCATTGCAAAGGTGATGAACGAAGAAGTCCCTCCAATAGCTGACCCACTCGGCCCTGAGAACCTGTTTATTATTGCTGTTGGCCCTTTGGCAGCCACCAATGCACCCCAACTCGGGCGGATATCCGTTGGCGCAAAGAGCCCTCTGACGCTGGGCATTAAAGAGGCAAATTCAGGGGGCCCGGTTGCTCAAATCCTCGATAGGCTAGGGATTCGCGCTGTTATTGTTCAGGGCGTGCCTCGTGACCAACGGTTGTACTGCTTATTTATTTCAAATGATAAGATAACACTTATTCCGGCAGACGAATACAGGAACATGAAGAATTATAAATTG
>VGSD01000168.1 GCA_016875155.1 Deltaproteobacteria bacterium
ATGAGCGGGGCGAAACAGTCGAAGGATGGCGTTCTGAAGGACCTCCTTTTTGAAGCAAGCCATCTCGGCCTGACGCTCAACTTTCGTCTCTATTCGGAACAAGAAGTAAAGGCAAGAAACAGTAAGAACCTTTTTGTCCTCACCTACTTCGGCGATACCCGTGCACTGGCAGAGATATCAAACATCCTTGGAGAGGAAAATGCCAATATTGAGATGATCACCAATCTCACCCGCCACTGTGCCAGCTGTGTGGAGCTGACGATCGATGTGAAGGATGTTCAGAATCTATCTCGTCTGAAAGAGAGGGTGATTGCCAGCAGCCACAAACTTAATATTGATCTTTCCCTGCAGAAGATGGAGGCTTATCGTAAAAATAAACGTCTCGTCTTTTTTGACATGGACAGCACTCTGGTTGATATGGAAATGATCAATGAGATGGCACAACGGGCGGGGGTGTTCAAGGAAGTGTCAAGGATTACGGAAAAGGCGATGCGGGGAGATATCGATTTTGAAGAATCCCTGACTCAGCGTGTGGCCCTCCTCAAGGGGTTAAGGGTGGAAGAATTGGAGAAGATTCGAAATGAGATGAAACTCTCCGAAGGAGCTGAAGATTTAGTGTCCACCCTCAAGAAATTGGGCTTCAGGGTTGGATTAGTGAGCGGGGGGTTCGATTATTTCTCTGATTTTCTGAAAGAGAAATTGGGACTCGATTTCTCCTATGCCAATCAACTGGAGATCAAGAATGGATCTCTGACGGGGAAGGTGTTAGGGAGGATCGTGGATAATACCTACAAAGCAAAGATCGTCAATATAGTCTCCGAAGAGGAAGGGGTCCTATTAGACCAGACCGTCGCTATCGGCGATGGGGCCAATGATGTATTGATGTTAGGTCAAGCTGGTCTGGGCATTGCCTACAATGCAAAGGAAAGGCTCGAACGGGCGGCCAGCATGAGCCTGGGAAGAGCTCGTCTCAGGAACATCCTCTATATCTTAGGCATCTCCGAAGAAGAGATGGGTTCCTGGAGCGTCTGCGAAGCTCCCGTCTGATTTAAGAAGATGCTTCCATTCTCTCATTCTCATTTTTAGTCTCAGTTCACAAAGTACTAAAAAATCTTTTGGCAGTAAATTATATTTGGTCAGTAGTGTCCCAACGTTGTGTTGGGAAAAACGCATAACCTCTTAAATACAATGGAAATCTGCCACAAAATGTTTTTTTTCGATACATTCAACCCAGTGAGTCATTGAAAAGGAGAAAAAGTTAATATGTCTGCTAAAACAAAACCCAGAACGCTGAAAAAGAAAAAAAATGAAGAAAAGCCAAGATGTGGTTTATGCGGAAAGACAAAAAAACTGACGAAGACCGGGTGTTGTGGCCATTGGATCTGTGATGATGAGGATAAATACGTCATTTTTTCTTACGCAAGAAACAGTTGTTCCAGAAATCATAACCGATATACCCTCTGCGGATTTCATTATAATGAAGAACATGAAGGTTCATGGAAAGATTGCCCGATCTGCCGAGATGAATTCGAGACTGAAATATACGTCTATTATGGAACCAATGAATACAACTTCGAGAAGCTGGAAAATCCCCCTGCCTACTTACCGACCAAGTGTGCAAAATGCGGGGTGATCATTTCTCTGGGATACGACGGTTATTCCCAATTAGGGAATAAATATTGGTGCGAAGAATGTAGCTGCAAGGAAAGGGAGAAACTTCATGCTCGGAAAAAACCTTGAACCTCAGGGATAACCTGAAGGGTGTAAAGGAAGAAATCAGAAGAGTATCAAATTTTGGCTTGGCGGAAAGCTTCTTGAATTTCGATGGTCTTACGGGGAAGGTGCTTTCTCATTTTATTGGCCTGAAAGAGCCATTGCAAACGGCGTTCCATAGGCCATTTCCCATATTCCTCCAGCTGCTCCCGGCTCACTGAATAGGTAAATCCTTTTCTTCGTCTGGTCATCCCTTCTCCAATATCATCCTGAGATGTTCTACATCTGCGAGGTCCTGTTTCCGGCCGGTTTGCCGTTTCAGTTCAATCAGGTCATGTATCGAGACAGTAGGTATTTTCTCGCCATAGAGTTCAACCTTAACCGCCCTGCCTTTCAGCTGCGGGTAGGGGATCGGGGTCTCGATGAGGATATCAATCTCTCCGATGGACAAGGTCTCACTATAAAAATTGATGGCTTTCATCCCTTTCTCATGGATCCATGAGTTTCTTTTGGTTTCTTCAGAAAGGTCTCTTGCGTCTACAGGGACTTTTGGCCTGTATCCCCATCGATTAAGTTGGGAGACAAGCTTGAGGATATTTTCCTGCTCAAGGAGGATCATCAGATCAATATCATATGTCATCCTAGGAATACCATGGAAGTTAACGGCTAACCCTCCGACAACGAGATAGTCAATCCCAAGGCTGTTCAGTTTTTTGAATATCGCCTTAAAATCTAATTCCATCGTTTATGCCAACCCACCTACGGCAAGAGGAACCTTCCGACTGCGTTAAAGATCAATTTACCAAAAAATTATAGACCTTATCAAGGGGTTTGACAAACATGGCCAAAGGGGATAATTTGGGGACGATGAAAAAGATCGTTGAGGTCGCTGTCGGGCTTCCTGTTTCAAAGACCTTTCACTACCTCATCCCAGAGAGAATGCAGGGTTCTCTTCAGGTGGGGATGAGGGTCATCGTACCTTTCAAAGGGCGGAAGGTGACCGGTTTTTGCCTCGACCTTCTTGATCAGCCCCCCAAAGGGATTGAAGAGAAGTTGCGCGAGGTGGAGAATCTTCTCGATGAAGCGCCTTTGATCGATACGCAGATGCTCCGTTTCTACCGATGGATCTCTGACTATTACCTCTACCCCTTGGGCGAGGTGATCAAGACAGGACTTCCGCCAGGACTCCATCTGAAGAGCGAACTGTTTTTAAGTCTGACAGAGGAAGGATTGAAAGCGCTTGCTCAAGAGGGAGCAGGGGAGGTTGAGGAGAAGGTCCTAAAGGAGATTGGGCGGTGCGGGAAGGTATCTCTCAAGAGAATGTTGAAGATTTTTCCAGAGGAAGCAACGAAGTCGCAGATCTTTTCGTTCAAGAGAAAGGGGCTCCTTCAGATTGACGCAGGGTTCGAAGACCAGGAAGTCAGGCCAAAATTTGAGAAGGTCGTCCGTTATGTGAAAGGAGAGTTGGTTGAAAAGGTCTCCAAGAAGCAGTCCGAGATCCTGAAATGGGTTAAAGAGAGAGGAGAAGTTTCTTATCCCGAATTGTGCAAGAGGTTTAAATCTCCTTCAAAACCGATCCGGTTGCTTCAAGAAAAGGGGCTTCTCTCCATTGGACTTCGTGAGGTTTGCCGAAGCCTATCGGTTCGATCCGAACTTAAACCATATCCAAAACCTGAGCTCACTTCAGATCAGAAAAATGTACTCGACGAGATCCGAAAAGGAATTCCTTCGAAGCAATATAGCCCTTTTCTCATCCATGGGGTGACTGGAAGTGGAAAGACAGAGGTTTATCTCAGGGCCATTGAAGAGGTTTTAAATCAAGGGAGAGAAGCCATTGTCCTTGTGCCTGAGATCTCGCTGACGCCTCAACTTCTCTCCCGGTTCAAGGACCGTTTTGGAGAGAACCTTGCCTTGCTCCACAGTGGACTCGGAAAAGGAGAACGCTATGATCAGTGGCGGAGGATCTGGAGGGGAGAGGTGAAGATCGCTTTAGGAGCCCGCTCTGCCATCTTTGCCCCGTTTAAGAATGTAGGGATCATCCTTGTAGATGAGGAGCATGACCCCTCCTATAAACAGGAGGAGAAGTTAAAATATCATGCAAGAGATCTTGCCGTGGTTCGGGCCAAGGATGCAGAAGCCACGCTCCTGTTAGGGTCAGCCACTCCATCACTTGAATCGTTCCATAATATTGAGAAAGGAAAGTTCCGTCTCTTAACCCTTCCGGAGAGAATCGAAAAGAAACCCCTTCCCAAAGTGGAGGTGGTGGACATGAAAAACGAGAAGGGTCTCCTCTCTGAGAAATTGAAGGTGGCCCTTCAGAAAAATAATGAGGAGAAGCGGCAGAGCCTGCTTTTCCTTAATCGTAGAGGTTTTTCCAACTTCATCCTCTGCCCTGAATGCGGCTTTACCTTCAAATGTCCGAATTGCAGTGTCACCCTGACCTTTCACCTGAAAGACCGTTCCCTTCAGTGCCACTATTGTGATTATCGAGTCGGGGCTCCCGGGGATTGTCCGAATTGTAAGGGGCATCGGCTCAGGGGAATGGGAATCGGAACAGAGCGTCTGGAGCAGGAGATTAAGGAACTATTTCCAGGGAAAGAGGTGGGAAGAATGGATCGTGATACCACTTCGCGAAAACATTCCCATCAGCAGATTCTGAAAAATCTGGAGTCTGGGAAGATTGACATCCTGGTTGGGACGCAGATGATCGTCAAAGGCCATGACTTCCCCAATGTGACCTTTGTGGGAGTGGTCTCTGCAGATACCTCACTCCACTTCCCTGATTTCCGCTCCAGCGAGAGGACCTTTCAACTCCTCACACAAGTGGCAGGAAGAGCAGGTAGGGGAGAAGTGGCCGGAGAGGTGGTCATCCAGACCTATAACCCGGATCATAACAGTATCCGGATGGCAAAGGATCATGACTTTGACGGATTCTATCGAGAGGAGATCGGGTTCAGGCAGACCCTGGAATATCCTCCCTTCTCAAGGCTGATCAATTTCAGGTTGACCGGAAATAGTGAGAAGAGAACGAAGATGGTTGCTGAGGAAATGGCAAGGGTCGGGCAGTTGCTGTTGAAAAGAGGGTTTGGAAAAGGGATTGAATTATTAGGCCCCAGTGACGCCCCATTTATGAGATTGAAGGGCAAATTCCGCATGCAAATGTTGGCCAAAGGGATCAACTCCAAACTCCTTCATCAATTCGCTAGAGAGCTCATGACTCAGATGGAGGAACGGACCAAAGGAAAAGGGGTGAATTTGGATGTTGATGTTGATCCGGTCTTCGTCCTATAATGGACTCCAAAAAGATCATTGCATAATGGAAAATTAGCAATGCAAAGTTAACAGTTTAAAAAAGGACTGATCATTGCTAATTTTTAAATGCTAAATTTGCAATGATGTTTATGAAGTTGAACATTCCACCATTCCAGTTCATTTAGGAGATCACTATGATCGATCGAAAACATGGTTTTTTCAACAGAGAGCTGGAGACGATGTCAAGGGAGAGGAGGGAAGCTTATCAGAGAGAGAAACTCTCCGAGATCCTTTCACATGGATATCGCCATTCGAAAGCGATCCATTCAGGGTTTGAAAAGGCAGGATTAAAACCTGAGGAGGTGCGAGACCTCAAGGACCTGGAGAGACTCCCCATTACGAAAAAGGCAGATCTGGTCACCGCTCAGAAAGAAGCCCTTCCTTTTGGAGGGTTTGAGGTCGTCTCCGAAGCAAGGGTTCGAAGAATTTATGTCTCGCCTGGACCAGTCTATGAACCTGGGGAATGGGATTATGATGATAGGCGCTGGGCTCAAGCCCTCTATGCCTGTGGGATCAGAGAAGGGGATATCGTCCTCAATACGTTTAACTACCATCTCACACCTCTTGCCCTGATGTTAGACGAATCCCTCGGGATGCTCAAAGCCACAGTTGTCCCTGTGGGTCCTGGAAATATCTCGATGCAGATCAATCTGATGAAACAGCTTCGTGCCACAGCATATGTTGGGACCCCCAGTTTCCTCATGGCGATCATTGAGGCTGCAGAGGGCATGCACCTCGATTTTAAGAAGGATCTTCATTTGGAAGCCACCTTTGTCGGTGCAGAGATGTTTCCGGAATCGCTCCGTCAAAAATTGGAATCGAAACTGGATCTCATGGTCCGGCAGGGGTATGGCACCGTCGATGTGGGATGTCTCGGATATGAGTGCCCGGAGAAGAAGGGAATGCACATCCCCGAAGATGTGATAGTGGAGATCGTTGATACGGAGACAGGAAAAGAGCTCAAAACCGGAGCAACCGGAGAGATTGTAGCCACCAACTTCAGCAAGATCTTTCCGATGCTTCGCTTTGCAACAGGAGATCTCTCTTTCTTGATCGAGGATCCATGTCCCTGTGGACGGACTTCAATGCGTCTGGGAAGGATCATGGGAAGGACAGATCAGGTGACCAAGGTCTGGGGGATCTTCATCCATCCCTGGCAGGTGGATGAGATGATGGCAAAATTTCCGGTCATAGCCAATTACCAGGTCGTTGTGACGAGGAAAGATTACCATGATGAGATGGCGGTCTATGTCGAATTGAAGCAGGAGATTTCAGACAAGATGGGCATGAAAAAGAGGCTTGAAAGGGAGATTCAGGAGACCCTCAAAGTGACCGCTGAAGTGATCTTTACTGTGAAGGGAGGAATCCCGGATCGGGCCAAAAAAATTGATGACCGGAGGATCTGGGAGTAATTTGAATGGGGAACGAGGCGAAGGTCAAAGTAGGGGGAATCATGGCGGCGAGCGGTCTGGCAACCGTGAGTATTCTTTCTTTGCCGGATCGGCCC
>VGSD01000169.1 GCA_016875155.1 Deltaproteobacteria bacterium
CCAGATGAATAATCGCATCGACATGCCCCGGTAATTTGACCTCATCGAGTGGCTCTGTTAGGTCTTGCGCGATCCACTCCACATTGCGACAGGGGTATGTTCTATTCTTATCATGAATGAGACAGAACAGCTCATTCTTTTGGGAGAGCATCTTTACGAGATGACTTCCAATGAACCCTGTTCCTCCTGTCATCAACAGCTTCATTTTTCTTCCCTTTCAATTCATTCACAACACCGGTAAAGTTCGATCAGCCTCTTGGCCAGAAGATCGCCTGAGTGATGCCTTCGAACAAACGCCTGGCCCCTCCGCCCTCTCTCCATCCGTTCATCGGAATGATCTAAACAATATTTCAGTCTTTCATAGAGATTATCGGGGCGGACATTGATGATGGGGCAATCCGGGATATTTTTAAGGAAAGTCTCCCTGATGTAACACAGGGTGGGAATTCCAAAATACATCGATTCGACCTGAGCGTTGGCATAATAACCCATCCTCAATTTTCCCACACTGATGTCCACTTCGGGATACATCAGGAGGACTTCTTGAAATGGAACTTTCCGGGGGGTAAGGAGTTCCACATCATAACCTTCTTCCCTCAATCGATGCACGGCGTTGACCAGATCGTTTGTCCCATCAATCCCTTCATGATTGGTCAGATGGAGAATCCGTATGGACTTTCCAACGGGCCTCTTGTTTCCTAAGGGCGGAGGGCTCTGGCCAGGCAACTCCGGAAGGATGAATGGAAAGTGGATTGCCTCCGGAAAAAAATCGTTCAAATCAGGGGTTGTGACTAAAAAGAGGTCTCCATATTTCTTGGCCTTTTGGACGAGACCATCTCGATCATGCCCCTCACAATACTCGGAAGGGTAATCACATTCTTGGCAGCAGTTAAGGTCTGGATTGAGCTGAAGGTTGGTGTTTTTCCTCCGGATGTCATCTCCCCTAAAATGAAAAACAACCTTCTTCCTCATCTTTTTTAAAAAACACAACTCCCAGAAACCTGATCCAATCATTTGAAGAAAATGGCTATGAATGATTTCGTACTTCGGATAGAGCATCCATGCCCACACAAATTCATAGAGAAATCGGATGGGTCCTGGCAGTTTCGGGCGTTTCATCCGATAATCCCATGCCTTCTCATCATAGGAGAGCCACCCTTCCCCCTTGGCTAAAAAGTCAGCTTCGAATCCTTTCGCCCTCAGATGTCGTGTGATGAGATAGGGTTGATGAGTTACGGTGGATACGTGCAGAACACCTTTGCCCTTCTTTCGTTGAAAATAAATGGAAAATAAAAAGTTCAAAGGATAGAACAGGCAGGCGGTCAATCCATAAGTGCGCTGGTCTATATTCTTCAATATCTTAAAGAGTGGCGCCATTCGATTCCTTCTTTTCATTCTAACGCGCTTGAAGTTTTTTTGTGAACATATCTCAGCCAGCCATCCAACATGAGAAGATTCCAGAGTTTTGCACAATGATTGAAATGGCCTGACCGGTGTTCCTGAGCGATTGCCGTTACAACCGATCTGTCAACATAATCGTAAATAGGGCTTGACGAAGACAACAGGGTCTCTCCAATGTATCCCTTTCTATCTTCTCTGAGCCAACGATCAATGGGGATGCCAAACCCTTTTTTGGGCCGGTACACATATTCTCTCCCCAGAAAATTAGAAGCCAGTTCCTTCAAAATGAACTTCCCTGTGATCCCATGTTTTGAGGGTTTAGGAATTTTGAGTGAGGTCGGCATGGAGAAGGCAGTCTCAGCGATCCGATAATCCAATAGAGGGCTCCTCACCTCCAAAGAATTGGCCATGCTCATCCGGTCCACTTTGGTTAAAACGTCATCAGGCAGGTAAGTTTTTAGGTCTACGTACTGGGCTTTGAGGATCCGGTCTTGAAAAGAACTTGGATGCAAGCGTTGAAGGGTCCCTGCGTCTGAGTAAGTTTGGCCATTTCCCAACAGTTCTCTCCTTTCCTCAAGGCTGAAGTGTCTCATCAGCATGTCATGCTGTTCTTCCCAGCTGGAACCTGCAAAATCGAGCCCCCATTTTAATCTCCGCGATGGCATCCAACGGGCTATTTTCTTCAGGAGTCCCCCCTGCAACGGGCTAAATTTTTTCCCTTTCAATAAAGCATGATAGGTTAAGTATCCGCCAAAAACCTCATCTCCTCCGTCACCGGAAAGGACCATTTTCACCTTGGAAGATGCCATTTTCGAGACATAGTAAGTCGGAAGCGCTGAAGAGTCGGCAAAGGGTTCTCCAAAATGGGAGCATATCTCGGGTATGATTTCAAGCCCCTCGGGAGCAACTCGAAATGCTTCGTGAACCGTGTTAAATTTTTGAGCTACTTGAGCGGCGTCTGGAAGTTCATCTTCTTCCTCCCCTTCCAATCCTATCGAGAAAGTGTGGACGGGCTGGTTCAGGTTCTTTGACATCATCGCAACCGTCAAGCCGGAGTCCGTCCCTCCGCTGAGGAAAGCCCCGAAAGGAACATCGCTATAAAGCCGAATCTTCACCGCATCTTCAATCAGCGCTCCGAATAGTTCAACCCACTCTCCAACGCCCTTTGACTCATCGGGTTCCCGGTTGAGGTCGATATCCCAATAGATCCCTCTGTCGTTTTTATTCTCAAGCAAATCTAATTCTAACCACTCCGAGGGGTTTAACTTATGGACATCCCGATAGATGGTAAGGGGCGAAGGAATATACTGGTAGTGCATATAGTGTTCAAGAGCCTCCAGGTTGATGTCCTTGGAAAGGAGAAGGGAGGCCATCACTGCCCGAAGCTCACTTGCGAAGATCAGGACATTTCGGCCCAGGTGATAATAGAGGGGTTTGACTCCCAGCCTGTCTCGTACAAGAAGAAGCTTTTTCTCCCTCGAATGCCACAGGGCAAAAGCAAACATGCCATTGAGCCGTCTCATCATCCCTTTGCCCCATTCCTCGTACCCGTGAACTAAAACTTCCGTATCGCTTGTTGTCTTGAAAATGTGTCCTCTCAATTCAAGATCATTTCTCAATTCTCTAAAGTTGTAGATCTCTCCGTTAAAGACCACCCACACCGAACCATCTTCGTTGGAGATGGGTTGGTTTCCGGTCTGAAGGTCAATGATGGATAACCGTCTGTGTCCAAACCCGAGAGGTCCTTCTGACCAGATGCCTTCATGGTCGGGCCCCCGATGGACCATTTTGGCTGTCATCACACGCAGCCAACGCTCATCGATATTGACTCCGTCCAGCCTTAAAACACCCGCTATCCCGCACATGGTGAGATCGTTCCTTCATTTTAGTTCGGGAGTCCCTTCCCCCGGGCAAAGGGTGCACAGAGGGAGAGAATCCCTAAGTCTCGAAAACTGATATCTGAACCTTTTGAATCCCCTACCATTCCAGGTCTTTTCCAGGGAGTTGGAAAGAAGGTTTCCCATAATGTATTTCCCCTGAGCATCCCTACAACAGGGAACGACACTCCCATCGACCAGTATGGTGATCGAGTAATAGATCCAGGGGCAATCCCTCCGGGGAAGGTTCCTCTTGATGACTAACTGGCCTTTTTCTTCGAGGCTATGTCGATCATAAAGCCAGTACTTTTCATCCGAGGGGAGGAAGGATTTCCCCTGTTCGGAAGTCCGAACGCAGGGAGAAATGAGGGTTGTTTTTACTCCCCAAGCCTTCCCCAGGCGATAAACATCCTCTATCTCATTTTCATTCTGCTTCATCACAATGAATCCAAGTTCGACCTCATGCTCGTCCGTTTTTTTCCCTTTTTCCCGGATCAAGCTCACATAGGATCTTAGATTTTCTAAGACTCTCGACAGGTCACTGTTTTGTCGGTAGAACTGGTGCGTCTCCTGGGTCAATCCACCAATTTGAAAACTGATATGGTTGATGCCGGATTCGTACAGAGCCTCTGGATTTATCAAATCTCCGTTTGTGCAGGTGGTCACATAAAGTCCCATGTCCCTGGCATATCGAATCATCCGGTAGGCATCTTTATTGAGAAAGGGTTCTCCCATGTAATAGAACATCAGGTGGTTTGCCCCCGGCCCCACTTTTTCGAGAATTTTCACAAAAGCTTCATAAGACATGTTTTCTGGCCTGCGGTCTAAGAGTCCGGCGCCTGTTTCACATACCGGGCATCTGAGGTTGCAGATATTCGTAGGCTCTAAGGTGATCGACACCGGGTTGCCAAAAGATCTTCCCGTCCGTAATCTCGCGGAGAGTGTGCTTAAAAGAAAGTGTTGATAGCCTCTCGGCCGCCTCCGGAGAAGCTGGACCAGGTGTTTGCTGCGAGCGCTCCACCGCCGGGAAACAGAAAGGCTCGAACTGTTGAGAAAGCTCATCATCTCTTGACTACCTCGTACAACTCATACTCCCCTTTGCCCATGAGAAACCTTAGGTCTCTTCCTATCTTCAAGCCGATATCCTCGAGGGAGTCCAAGTACCTCCTCCAGAAAAGGACATAGCTGATAGGTTTCGTCGTCAGTGTTTGCAGGACATTTTCTCTCATGACGGGAAAGTAGGGTTTTAGATAAGCGTGAAAACCAAACCCGTGCCCTCCCCAAAACACCTTCTTTCGGGTCCAATAAGCCACCCTATCCGGCAGGGTAAATGGAATGCAGAACACTCCTTCTTTCGGCTGCAGTTTTAGATAATCTAAAACCTCACCCAGTCCAGTTTGGAAGACCCTTCTGTTTTGATCAGCCCTATTCCGGCAATACTTCTCCCACTGGATCGTCGATAGAATCAACCCAACTGCCCATAGAGTATAAAGGATCCATTGCAAACGGACAGACAGTCCTTCGGCCATATGCGCGATAAGTAAAAAGAGAGGCAGGAAACTCTGATAGAGGTAGAGAATTCCAGCCCCGAGGGCCCTGAAGTAAGGCACAAAGGTCGTCAGGAAAACCCAGAGATAAGTCAGTCCCAACCACCCGAAGAGGAAAGATTCGAAGTCACTGCGGGAACGAGATAAGTCGAACCCAATCCATACCGGAAGGAGAATGATAAAAATATTATTGAGAAATATGCTTTTCAATGTCCTGATCTGATGGCGGCATCCCTTTTGATGGACTGCCGTGGAGATAAAACCCTTTTTTCCATAGAGAGGTGATTCATAGTATTGATGGCTTCCGAGTTTATTAATATTCTCATGCCAGAAAGTGATAATGTCCCAATGGGCTTTGAGCACCTTGAGATAGAAACCTTTGGAAAGAAGCATAGCCACTACCATGGAAGTGGGGATTAAAGTCGGAAGGGTCCAGTCTTTCGCCCATAGACCAAAACCCAAGAGATAAACTGCCCACAATTGAGCGGTCATCTTATGGAGGAAAAGAAGGAGTACACTGGGAATTAATATTCCTAACCAAGTGACAAAGGATGGAGTAGCGATATAAAACCAAAGTGTGATCATAATGAGGGTTAAAAAGAAATTGGCCAACCCCCTGGGTTGAAGCTGATGACTATAACTTAACGGGAAAAAGGCCATGATGTAGGAGAAACAGGATAAAAAGGCAATGGCAACATTGCCACTGAACCAAAGGATGGATAGAAAAATGAGGAATCCATTTAAAAGATCCGTCAGCTGAGCGATCTTTCCTCCATGCTTTTTTAGAACATCCATAGAGAAAACAGACATGAAAAAAGAATAAAGCGGAGGATACCATTGCTCCTCAATTTCAAGCATAAAATACGAAAGCCTCGGTGGAATTCGATGAGTGGTCTTGACATTTTCAATGCAGAGCAGCCAGTACCAGTTATCTATACCCAGCCCTGGATTGATCCGCAGAGCACGGAATCTCACCCACAGGCTAATAAACACAAGGAAAATGAAAACACCAAAGGACAACATTGCTTGCGTCATGGTTAAATCCTGATGAATCATTACTCTTTTTTTAGGTTGGTTTCACCTGTCAAATATGGATAGATCCATACCACAGCCCTTTTCAGTAAAAAAGGCATCTGAATATAATCCAAGAGAATGAGATCATCTGATCGAAATAGACAAAGCCTCTTGCCGAGAATAAAACCTGATAGTAACGTCATCAAAATCGCTAGGAGCGGTGTGAATGCACCTACCTGAAGATGGGTTATGGCAAGAGATAACAGGGCTGGCAATACCAACACCATATGCCACAGCAATTTTTCCTTAAGTAGTTTTTGAGACATCGATAAATAAAAAATGGAATGAATGCCTATTGCTCCAACCGTCGAAAGAGCTGCCCCTGCAGGGCCGATCCTTGGTATCAGAAGCATATCTCCAAACAGGTTCAACACGGCAGTGGACACGCTGACCATCACCATATATTTTGTAAGCTTATAGGCGGTTAATATTCCTGAATGAAAGCACACTAGGCTGTTGAAAGCGGCACCAATCACGAGGTATTGAAAATAGACAGACGATAGGATAAAGGGCTCTCCAAAAATGAATTGAAATAATGGTTTGCTTATCGTCAACCCGACTCCGATGACGACAGACCAAAGAAGAACTCCCTTGGGG
>VGSD01000170.1 GCA_016875155.1 Deltaproteobacteria bacterium
ATTCTAACAGACGAAGCGTGCTGATAGTATTCACGTTGAAAATACGCTCGGCATGTGCAGGAAATTCCCTAAAATGTTCGGATTGGGCGAGGTGAATCACTGCATCGACTGATTCTGGAAATCCTTTCATGTTCCAGTCTTCAGCAAGATCGCGTTTGATGTAATGAGTGCGATGAGATTGTAGTTCCTCGGCTTTTCTCGCGAGGGCATATAATTCCCAATTATCGCTTAAAAGGCCAACCACATGTCTTCCTATTAATCCAGTAGCCCCTATGATAAGACATTTTCTCATCATCCAAACCCGCTCCATTCACTTCCGAGAATCAGGGATGGCCTCTCCGACATTAAGCGGAACATGAGATATCATCCCCTTTGCCTTCTCTGTTGGGACACCCCTATTTGATTACTTCGGTCACCAAAGCCTTACGGCCCACCATGGAGGTCAGTAAGATTGCCCATTCTCGTCTGTCCACCACTCGGAGAGCAAACAGCAGGCCAGCGAAACAAAAACAATATCCACTTTTGAATATTACACCCAACCAAAGTGGCATTTCCGGAAAATAAGTTACCCCTAATGTAAAAAGAAGAGTTAGTGCGGCCACCCTGAATATACGCGATGTTTCATACTTCACTGCCCACAACCGCTGGGAGGTTATCGAGTATGCGACAGTGAGAAACAGGTAGGAGGCAGCTGTTGTCCAACTTGCCGCAACCATTCCCCACCTCGGAACAAACAAGATATTCAACCCAAGGTTCAGGAGTGCTGCCACCCATGAATAGAAAGCAAAATATTTGGTCCTCATCGTAAGTGATATACTGAGAGCCGTCACGTGAGTCGAGGCTGAAGCCGTTATCGCCAACGCCAAAGGGCCAACCGCTAATGCCGCTGGATAGTAAACAGAGGTAGATAAGATAACTAATAATTCCTTTGCAAAGGTCGTTATCAGAACACTGAGTAGTCCAAAACCAACGAGGAGATACGTCATGACTCGTCCGAAAAAGATGGGAGCCCGCTCTCTTTCTTCTTCGTAGATTTTTAGTGCCATAGGCGCCCAGGCTTGCCCGAATGACGCGTTGACGACGCTGAGCAATCCCGTCAAAGTAAATGCAATTCCATATAATCCAACTTGATCAAGCGTTGAAAGCTTCCCAAGGACGACCCGGTCTGACAGACCGAAAACCCAATAAGCCAAAGCCATCGGGACTAAGGGCAAAGCAAACAGCAATAGTCTCTTCAGTAAAGGGAGTGAAAAAAACGGACCCAATAGAGATCGAATGGTCCATAGGCGTATGGGAAACATGAGGCAAGCCGCCACGAAGGCACCCCCAAAAACTCCGGTGAGACCTAAATCCATAACTATTGCGCCATATAACCCAAGTCCAATGCTCAATATCGTTGAAATAATGTTTAGGGCAGAAAAAAGCTTTGCCCGGAACTGATTGCGCAGTACTTGACTACACATGTTATTCATAAGACTTAGCGGGGTAGCGAGTAAGGCCAACATGAACAGAATCCGATACCGATCCGTTCCAAGAGCCCATTGGGAAAGGTATCGGGGCATCAGAAGCCATAAACTGACGAGGGTTAAGCTCCATAAAAACAAAAAACCAAACCAGGTTGATGTGATGAGGCCCTTTTCCCTATCAGTCCTAGCATCAAAAAAGAAACGGGCATAAGTTGTGTCGCCACCCAGGCTTAAAACGATGTTCAACAACCCTATGATCGTAGTTACGAGACTCCAAATACCATATTCCTCGGGGGCGAAAATGCGGGTATAAATTGGAATAGTGAAAAAGGCAGCAGCTCTTAGAATCAGATCTCCGGTGCCATAGACAGCGATGTCTCGGATGAGGTGATGGGTGGTCGGTTTCAATCTATGATCGTCATCCATAATGATCAGAGCCTAAGGGAAGTCAAAATATTTTTAAAAACCTCCCCGATTTTTTCTGTCGAATGATGATTCCTCACAAATTCTCGGCTCCTTTCTCCTATCTTTATCAATTCTTCTCGGTGTAAGAAAGCCCATCTGATCTTTTCTTCAATCTCTAACAGATTCGTGTTGATCACGGGAATCTCTTCACGCCTCACCAGCCCGGCCTTAACATAGAGGTCAATCAGATCTTCTCTGAGATAACAGAGGACTGGCTTTTTCATTGCCATGGCTTCCATAGCGAACATGGCATACCACCCGATGACAAATTGGTCCGCAACCAAATCAACGCTCTCGATGGCTTTCTGGATTTCAGAGTTCGGAACACCTCTCATCAAGACAAGTTCAATGTTGAGCCCCTCCTTCTTGACTGTTTCAACGGCATCCACTAAAGCTTTTGTCCCCTTAATAGCGACGTGATTGGGGGCATGAAGTATTCTTAACTTGCCCGTTTTATCCACCCCAGGCTCTTGTTTCGTTGGATTCCATCTATCTAAATCAATAGAAAAGTGAGCCAACATAAGAGTATCCCAATGATACATATAATCGACCCACTCACATCCGGAAATCACCCAATCAGCATGTCGGGTCCATCTATCAACACTATTACTTACACGTCTTCGATACTTGCGGAAATTGGGATAATCTATAGAAACGGTATGCTTAAAATACAAATTCTTGGATCTCGTCAGAACTTGTACGTCACTCCCGTACGGCATGACAACCACTCTGATCTTAGCCATCTTATAGAAATGAGGCTCAAAACGATCCAATATTCTTGTGGTCCAAAGGGGTCCCCCGTGAAAATGAATAAAAAGACTCTTGTATCTGAATAAGCATCGTAAGAAAAGGTAAAACGGTATAAGGACGGCTGTCAGTAGATTGGAACGCCACCTGCACAAGTTGATGTCAAACTCGTCCGTGATGAAATAAACCTCGGAAACAAAAGTCTCTGCGCTATATCCATTCTGAATCAAAGCTTTTTTATGGTATACATTGCTGATCAATGGTTCCGGTCCAAGACCAACATCTATCTTTCGATTGGAATATCTCGAAAGGTAGGAAATGACGAAGCATGGGATAATCAAGAGGACTTCCAGAACAGCTAGTACCCATTTAAATAGAGATAAGAACCTTTTAATTTCCATTGGACCTCATTTTTGAAAAACATAGAAATACTTCATCCCTATTATTGTAAACACGTTCAATGAGCCTAAATTTATTTCTCATTAAAGAAATTACATCTTGGGGAGTTTCCAGGAAGGCGTGGAATGGATCAACCGCACCATGGGGTCGATAAAATATAATCCAGTTCGGATAAGTAACAAATTTATCCGTCCTGTAACCTTTCCTTAGGTTCATTATTTTCGATCGTAACAAAGAACGACCCTTGCTCCAAAAGGAGTGATGATGATCACTCATCCATATTATTACCTTGCCACCCTCCACCAAATTTCTGTAAGATTCTCTTATCGTATATTCTAAAGAACATACATGATCCAGACTGGTAGCAAATATCAAAGCATCAAACTGTTTGTCTTCAAAAGGCATAAATTCGCTACAACCAACAATCCTCATGCCTCTAAAAGATCGATTCTCGATAGGATCAATTCCAATAAATTCAAATTTACTCTTATCTTCAAAATCAAGGTATCCTGGAATTTCCAATAACCCGCAACCTACATCTAACAATCTTCCAGAATCAATGTGAGACAAAATAAATTTTCTGAAACGGATGACGTCTTGTCTTTCAGGTAGTGAAATAGAACCTTCCCTGAGAAACAGGTAGCTGAGGTACGCATTATTATTTAAGACCTTATTCAGAAGATACTGTCTTCTAAATACTTTAAATAGCAACGTATCAAAATCGTAGCCTAGATAATTGGGCGCATAGTTATAGCGGGAATTGCAGGAGCGACAAGTTATTATTCCGGACCCCGTTGTTGGCACGTCAATGGATCTACTGCATGAAACACATCGATATTGCAATGATGTCCTCCAAACCAAAACCCTCATTGTTGATACCGCTTTGGCTCGTTTTAGCCTTAGATCTTGATTATTCTAAAAATATCTCACACCATTTCTCAAAATTGAGCAAGGACCATATGAAGAGACGCCTGTTCTGTTTACCTTTGATGTGCTCATTCACCAGTCTATGGACAGCTTTCTGGTCCAGGTATTTGTAAAGTCTCGCCCGTTTGTCCAGGATCTTGCGGTTCACGTATTCCATGCTCTCCCCCTTGAACCAGCTAGCATCGGGGGCAGAAAATCCTTGTTTTTCACCATCGGTGATCTCAGATGGAACGTATCGCTGCATCACCTTACGAAGGATCAATTTCCCATCTTTAACTTGTTGGAAATATTTGAGTGTTTTAAGAGCGGGTTCATTTTCATTCAGGCGAAGGACTTCTCCTAAATTTCTTAATTTCAACCGGACAGGAATTTGGATCGCAAAGTCCACCAGATCGTTGTCCAGAAACGGAACTCTTGTTTCCAGACTGTGGGCCATGCTAAGTTTGTCCTCAACGATGAGGAGTCCATGCAGGAAAGTCTTCGCCTCTAAATAGAGAGAATAGTTAATATAGTCTTCAGGCCTTGTTAATTCATCAGTGTGTTTATGAAATACATCTCTGAAGATATCTCGAGTGGAAACATTCTTGACTTCATCCCATACGGGACGAAAAACCTCTTGAATGTCGCTATGGTCGATAAGCCGCTGCCAATAGGCATAATACTTATCGACATATTGTTCAAAATCGTCGTTCACTACGGCTCGATAATAGCGCCATGGGTAACCGCCGAAGAGTTCATCGCCCCCGGTGCCGGAAAGCACCACTTTAACAAACTTGGAGGCAAGTTGGGCCACATAGTAGTTCGGGTAGCTCTGCCCCACCCGGGGCTCCTCTAAATGCCATGATAGGCTGGGGAGGACACGCTCCATATCCCCTGCTTTGAGAACCATCTCATAATGCTCCGTTTTAAAGAGATAAGACATCAGTTCTGCCTTCTCTCTCTCATCGAATCCCATTTCCAAACCGGATGCAGAGTGAAGGTCAAAACCACAGGTGAAGGTCTTAATGTTGGGAAGCTGCATGGCGGCGACAGCCGTAATCGATCCAGAATCCATTCCACCGCTCAAGTAGGAACCCACCTCAACGTCACTTACCAGTTGACGGTTGACCGCCTGTTTGAAAAGACGGTCAAGTTCATCCACATAGTCCTGCTCGGTGGCCGGATGTTCAGGTTCTTGAAAATCGAAATCCCAATATCGAATTGGTTTAAGGGAGTCGATTGCTTTGCCAAGGGGAATCTGGGCAAAGCACCCAGCGGGAAAGGTCCATATCCCTTTCAAAAGGGTTTTTTGCGTAAAAATATTCTGAAAGGTGAAATATTCGATTAAACCCTCGAAGTCGATCCCCCGCCGAATGGACGGATGTTCCAGGATCGCCTTCTGCTCCGAAGCGAATATAAATGTTGGTCCAACAAAAGTATAGTAAAGTGGCTTAATCCCATAACGGTCACGAGCAAGGAAAAGCTCTTGCCTTGTTTTATCCCATATTGCAAAGGCAAACATTCCATTGAACTTGTGAATGCAATTATTTCCCCATTGAACATAAGACTGAAGAATGACCTCGGTATCGGTTCTGGATCTAAACCGATGTCCAAGGTTTTCCAATTCTACCTTCAAATTTTGAAAATTGTAAATTTCACCGTTGTAAGTGATCGCGTACTGTTTATTTTCAGTAACCATGGGTTGGTGCCCAGCACGTGAAAGATCGATGATCGCAAGCCGACGATGTCCTAACCCAACAAAACTATCGACATAGAATCCCTCAGAATCCGGGCCCCTATGTTTAATTGCATCCGTCATTTTCCGGAGCAAAACAGGAGAAACAGGTTCTCCATTGAGATTGAAAGTTCCTACAATTCCACACATAGACTATCTTTCTCCCCGTCAGAATCTATCCAATCCTTTGGTAACAATCTCCTCTCCCATTGTTTTTAAATCGATACCTAAAGGTACTGCTAATCATCGTTGATCCTGGCTTGAAGTCGCCGGCTCATTACTTCTTCTTTATGGTTTTTTCGCCATTCAATTAGTTTTTCCAAGCCCTCTCTTAATCCGACTTCGACCTTGAAGCCAATTTCGGTCTTCGCTTTCTTTGGACAACCCACTCGGTTTTTAACAAATGTCGTCCCTTCTGGTTCATACTGAATCTTAAGATCTGTTTGAGTAATCTCTAAAATCACCTCTGTGAGTTCTTTAATGGTCGTCTGGATGCCTCGACCGACATTGTAGAAACAATCCACCCTGTCCGCTTTCAATGAACAGAGATTGGCAAGGGCGCAATCCGTCACATAGATAAAGTCGTAGGCCTGTGACCCATCACCATAGACCACTGGAGAAAGTCCCTGATCGAGTCTGTCAAGTATTTTCATGATGACAGCGATATAGGCTCCTCGATAATCTTGTCTGGCGCCATAAACATTCATATACCTCAATCCGATATAATTAAGACCGTAGCGGTGATAGAAGGCCCGACACATCTGCTCTCCG
>VGSD01000171.1 GCA_016875155.1 Deltaproteobacteria bacterium
GTAGGGCCGAGAAGGGTGCCCGCGGGGAAATAACGGATTTTCAGCTGACCCCCGGAGCGGGCTTCAAGATCCTTAATAAATTCTTCGCAGATTTTTGATTGTCTGGATGGAACCGGGAAAAAATTGCTCCATTTTAGTTCAGTGACCCCGAAAACGATCGAAGGCACTAATGTGATGATTAGGATCGAACAGATCAAAACGCCCTTTATTTTCATATGACAGTTCCTCCTATAAAAAGTTTTAAACCTTTCTAATTTGAACACCTCATTGGGTTACCTTAAGTAATTCAGCCTCACCTCCCTTCCATCGTTTATTAACCCCGTCTCGCCTCCCCTTAAATTAAGGGGAGGGATAAAAAGTGGAATAGAGTGCAGTTAAATTTTACCTTCCTTTTTCAGTTTCTCTTTGATGTCCTCCCTCAGCCGTTTCTTATCAACTTTTCCGACATTGGTGAGAGGGATTTCATCAATCATCTCGATTCGCTCCGGAAGATAGAGCACCGAAGTCTTTTTTCCCCTGAGATGAGCGATCAATTCCTCAAAGATAATCGTTTCGCCCCTTTTGGGTTTGATAAAAGCACAGACTTTCTCCCCGAGGACAGGGTCTGGCATGCCAACTACAGATACCTGTTCCACCTTGGGGTAGTCGCCGATCAAATCCTCCACTTCCCTGGCGCTGATATTTTCTCCTCCCCGGATGATGATGTCTTTCTTCCGGCCTGTGATGATGAGTCGGCCTTCCGGGTCGAGTTTGGCAATATCCCCTGTGCGCAAGAAACCCTCTAACGTGAAGGCCTCGCGATTTTCAGCCTCCGCCTTATAGTATCCGCGAAAAATGCATGGCCCTCTCACCACCAACTCTCCCTCCACTCCTCGAGGGAGGTCATTTCCATTCGCATCGATCACTTTGAATTCATCGTAAGGACAGACAGGCCAACCCACGGTATGAAACACCACTTCATCCGTATCCTGATAACGTGTCTGGGTGCAGGGACCTTCGGACATACCGAAGACATTAAAAAATTTACACTTCAATTGATCATAGATTTTTCTAATCAATTCCGGAGGCATGCGGGAGCCGCCGGTAGCGATCACCTTTAGTGAAGAGACATCGTAGCGTTCCAATTCCGGGAAGTCGATGATCTGTTGAACCTGAGCCACGGCCAGGATCGTCGTGGTCACCTTTTCCTTTTCGATTGCTTCGAGAATGTCTTTAGGGCGGGTCGAAGGGAGTACCACCACTTTTCCTCCTGTGAGGAAAGATGGATTTAAAGAGACCTCAGTGGCCATATTGTGGGTTAGGGGGGTGGCGATCAAAGTGACATCATGGGGGCTTCGTTCCCATGCTTTGGCCCGATAATCGAAGTTACAGAAATAGTCATTATGGGCGCGAGGTACGAGTTTAGGAAGGCCTGTTGTTCCTCCTGTTGGCATGAGATGACAGATCTCATCGGGATCGGGCCTGTGGGACTGGAGGTAATCTTTCGGATACCGTCTGAAGTCAACCTTTTTCAGGAGGTCATGGAAGGATACGGCTCCTTCGGGTAACGTCTTACGATCCCGGTCCGAGGTTGGATCAATGATAATAATATGTTTTAGAAGCGGCTCCCGGGATCGTATCCATTCGATCATCGGACGATAATCGATCTTCTCAAACTGCAAAGGGACGATCCATGCCCTGGCCTCAGTGGTCTCACAGAAATGTTCAATCTCCCGTTGAGAGAAGCGTGGAATACACATAACGGGGATGGCTCCCATCTTATGGAGCCCATAATAGGCATAGACGAATTCTGCCCAATTCGGAATCTGGAGCAGAACGCGATCCAGTTTCTGAATGCCGATTTCAAGAAAGGCCAGGGCAGCCCGGTCTGTCTGTTCCCGGAGTTGCTGGAAAGTTAATCTGACCTCCCCCGAGACAAGCGCCTCCTTATGGGGGTAAAGGTCACAGGTTCGATCCAGCAGCTCTCCCAGAGGGATGTCTAACCACCATCGTTTTCTACGATAGAGATCCGCTGATTCTTTTGGAAATGGATTGGCTCCCTGAATTACCATGGCATGCTCTCCAATGGAGGGAAAGGTTTTTTTGAGAAGATTGGAAAATGATAATTTTTATTATTACTTAAGTCAAGGGGAGAGGTTTTTTTCATGTCTTTTACCCCGTTAGAAAGCTCCGCAGCTCTGCTGGGGGGATGGTGGTTGTTTCCTTTTCAGTCAACACGGGGTTTAATGCCCCGTGTGAGCTTTCCCGTTAGAAAGTTGAAAACTTTCTAACGGGGTTTACCTTCGAGGCCTGCAAGTAGTGCTTCGTTGCTCCCGGGAATCACCATTTCGAAAATGGACTCCACAGTCGTGTAGTCATAGTAACCGAGCCGGGCTAATGGGCGGATCCGCAATAGGTCAATCCGTCCATCCGGAGTGATGAAATCATCTTTAATATGTATAAGGACAACACGACCAATGATTACATCCACTGTGCCCATCGGTCCGTTGCCTGGCAGTCGCAGCGTGCTGTGATAACAACACTCGAATTGGATCGGGGACTCCGCAACCCGGCAGGGTTTTACCCTAATGGATGGCGCCTTGGTCAAGCCGGCAAGTTCAAATTCATCCACCTCTGGGGGCACCTCTGCAGCTGACCGGTTGACAACCTCACGCAGGTCGTAGGTGGCCATGTTGTAAACGAATTCCTTGGTTTGTTCGGCATTGACAACTGAATCCTTCCGCTCCCCACGGGTATTCTGGTTGGCCGCAAACATCACGTAGGGAGGATCGAAGGTCAGGTTCTGGAACTGGCTGTAAGGCGCCAAATTATGTATCCCTCCGAGGCTGATGGTTGAGATCCAGCCAATGGGTCGGGGTACCACGCAGGACTTAAAAGGATTATGCGGAAGGCCATGGTCATTCTTTTCCGGATCGTAATACATCACTCTTTCTCCTCATCATATTTTTTAAAGTCATACATTGTCTTCGCAGAGCGAAGATACCCGATTCAAATCCCTTTGTCAATTTTCTAAAGAACTTTCCGAAAGGATAAAAAATGTCCGAAATCTGTAGAATCTTTTTTCAAAAATCTGCGGAATCATTTTTTTAAAAATGACTTGACAAAAATAATCTACCCATTATACTTGTTAAAAAATTCTCAATAGAGGAAAACGGTTTAATTCGAATAGTTTCATCCATTTACCGTCTAATAGAGTAGATTCCTTGATTGAAGGTTGAAATCAGTTGCAAAGGAGGTGATTCTGAGAAAAGAGATAGAGTCGAAGTAAGTTCTTTTTAGATAAATGAGGAAAAAATGAAAGGAGGATCTCATGAGACGTTTTAAGCTTATTTCTTTAGTGTTATGCATTTCAATTCTTGGGTGGTTGCTCTTCGTTTCTTCTGCTTCTGCGCAGATCAAACTCAGTTATTCCATCTTCTTCCCGGCACCTCATAAGCATAGTGTGCTGGCTGCGGAATGGGGGAAAGAGATTGAGAAAAGGACCAATGGAAGGGTTGTGGTCACCATGCATTATGGCGGCACCCTCACTCCTGCCCCCGCGATTTATGACGGAATCGTGAAAGGACTCTCGGATGCCGGGATGTCCGTCTGTGGTTACACGCGAGGAAGATTTCCTCTGACCGAGGTGGTGGAACTTCCTCTTGGTCACAAAAGCGGGTGGGCGATTACGAAAACGATCAATGATTACGTCGCCAAATTCAAGCCAAAGGAATTTGATGATGTGAAGATGATGTATATGCATGCCCATGGGCCCGGACTTCTCCATACTAAAAAAGCTGTTGAAAAACTTGAGGATATGAAAGGAATGAAGGTTCGCGCCTTTGGCGCGGTCACAAAGATTGTCACCCTCCTCGGAGGAGCTCCTGTAGCCATGGCGATGGGTGAAACCTATGAGGCTTTAAGCAGAGGCGTCGTCGAAGCTTCGATAGCGCCCTACGAAGCACTTCAGGCATGGAAATGGGGAGAGGTCGTAAAATTTACCACGGAAGCGCCCGGAATGTATTACAGCTCTGCCTTTTTCATTGCCATGAATAAGGCGAAGTGGGATTCCATCCCTGCGGGTGATCAGAAGATCATCGAACAGATCAACGCCGAATGGATTGATAAACATGGAAAGGGTTGGGATGAGATCGATAAGGCAGGAAAGGATTTCACTGTCGGAAGAGGCAATAAGATCATTACCCTTTCCGTGGATGAGAACCGAAAATGGGAAAGGACGCTCAAACCCCTCTATGATGAATACGTAAAGAGCATGAAAGATAAGGGTTTACCCGGGGATGAGGCCTTGAGATTCTATCTCGAATCCATCTATAAATATCAGAAATAGGACATGGGAAAAGGGGAAGGAATCGATTCCTTCCCCTTTTTATTTTTATCCGGTTAACTTCTGTCCATCTCATCACTGAAAATTTTTAAAGGAGCCATTTATGGGATGGTTTTTAGATAAGGTATCGAAACTCACCCGTGTCATCAATTTCATCGCGGGGGTCAGCCTTTCGTTCATCATGTTTTTGACGGTTGCCGATATTATCTTGAGGTCGATGAGAAAACCCATCGTCGGGACCTTTGAGATCGTGGCCTTTTCAGGAGCGATCGTCATCGGATTTTCCCTTCCTTACACCTCCTGGGTGAAAGGGCATGTCTATACAGATTTCCTTGTTGCACGATTTTCTGAGAAAGTGAGAAACGTTTTTAGCCTATTGACAAGGTGTATGGGAATGGTGCTTTTCTTCATTCTCGGGATAGAATTGATCAAGTATGGCTTGGACCTGAGGAGGGCAGGGGAGGTTTCCCCCACGTTGATGATGCCTTTCTATCCGGTGGCTTATGGATTAGGAGGTTGCAGTTTTATTCAGTGCCTGGTGCTTCTGTGCGACATCTTGAAGATCTCCGGAGGGAAACATGAGTGAGGTGACGATCGGGATTTTCGGCCTGGCTGTTGTGTTACTTTTATTCCTCACCGGAATCGAGTTAGGGTTTGCCATGGCCATCGTTGGGTTTTTAGGATTCAGCTATATTGTCTCCTTCAAGGCCGGGCTGAATCTCTTGGCCAAGGATATCTTCGATGTCTTTGCTAATTATGGATTTACCGTTATTCCCCTCTTTGTCCTCATGGGACAGATTGCCTTTAATGCCGGGATCGCGAAGAGATTGTATGACACGTCTCATAAGTTTATCGGACATATCCCCGGTGGTTTAGCGATGGCTACGGTGGGTGGAGCAGCCGCCTTCGGGACAGTTACGGGATCGGCCATTGCCACGGCCGCAACCTTCGGCAGTGTCGCATATCCTGAAATGGATCGGTACCAGTATAAGCGAAAACTTTCCACGGGGATCATCGCTGTTTCAGGCACTCTCGGAAGCCTCATCCCTCCGAGCGTCACACTGATTGTTTTCGGCATGATCACGGAAACAAGCATCGGCAAGTTATTTCTGGCGGCTGTCGTTCCAGGGTTGATCGTCACCTCTTCGTTTGTTTTGATCATCTATGGATGGTGCAAGATCGACCCCACGCTGGGGCCCAAGGGCGCAAAATCGACCTGGAAGGCGAGATGGCTCTCTCTTAAAGAGGTAATATGGGTCATCCTCATCTTCATCATTGTGACGGGAGGGATGGCAAAAGGGTTTTTTACCCCCACTGAGGCCGGGAGCGCCGGGACATTCGCGGTTCTCCTTTTATCGGTTCTCAAAAGGGATATCAATTTCGAGGGATTCATCAAGTCCGTAGCCGAGTCTTTGCGTACCGCCTGTATGGTCCTCGTGCTGATTGCCGGCTCCACCATCCTGGGCCATTTTCTCGTGGTGACGAAGATCCCCATCCTGGCGGCCGATTGGGTGGGGGGGCTTCCTCTTCCACCCTATCTGATCATGATTTTCATCCTCCTCATTTATGAGATCGGTGGCTCTTTCATCGATGACCTCGCCTTTATGGTTCTGGCCACTCCTATCTTCTTTCCTATCGTCATCAAGCTGGGTTACGATCCCATCTGGTTTGGCGTCATTCTCCATATTTTTGTCATGATCGGAGTCGTGATCCCTCCTGTGGCCGTCAATGTCTTCGTGGTCAGAAATATCACCAAAGTGCCTTTTGGCGAAATTTACAGCGGGGTCTATCCCTTTTTGATCGGGATGGTCCTGTGCGCCGCTCTGCTGTTTATCTTTCCACATCTCATCACCTTTCTTCCCTCTCTCTTCGAGATTTATTGATGCGGCAGGTGTTTTTCCTTGCGGAATTTTCTTCCAAATTTTATAAGACAAGATATAACTTCTTATAAAGAGTATCAAAATTTAATTGGTATAGTCATCATAAAATCTCCCCTCTCCCCTCTTTGCCAAAGAGGGGGATTATTCCTCCCTTTGGCAAAGGGAGGTTAGGAGGGATTTTACAAATGAATGTCTTCTTCATTTTAATGTCCTTTTTTCACTCCTTGAAAAAATAATCCTCAAAAGGTAAATAACAGGCAGAGGAGGCA
>VGSD01000172.1 GCA_016875155.1 Deltaproteobacteria bacterium
GACATTGATGCATGCACCAAAGCAAAGGTCATGGCAACCAACACCCCTGGGGTATTGGATGATACAACCGGAGATTTTACCTGGACCTTGATCCTTGCCACAGCCCGAAGGTTATCCGAAGCAGAAGCTTACCTCCGTGCTGGCCAGTGGGACGGATGGAAATTGAAGCAATTTCTGGGCCTGGATGTCCACCATGCAACATTAGGCATCTTTGGCCTCGGTCGTATCGGACAGGTGGTAGCCCATCGGGCAATCGGCTTTGAGATGAAGGTGATCTACCACGACGTCATGAGGGCGTCGCCGGAAGTTGAAAAGGCATGCCGGGCAACCTTTGTGACCAAGGAAGAATTACTCTCGCAGGCGGACATTGTGACGATCCATGTCCCCTACTTTTCAGCCACACACCACCTCATCGGCAAGGCTGAATTGAAGCAGATGAAATCCACAGCGAATCTCATCAATGCCTCCCGTGGCGGCGTAGTGGATGATGTGGCGCTGATCGAGGCGCTACGTTCGGGAACAATCGCCGGAGCAGGTCTCGATGTTTTTGAAAATGAACCCAAATTCAATCCGGGTTTTCTCGACCTGAAGAATGCCGTCTTAGCACCCCATATCGCCAGTTCCTCTCAGGCCACACGGCACAAGATGGCCATGCTGGCCGCAGAGAACCTGGTCGCCGCTCTCACGACCGGCAAACCACCGAATCTTTTAAATCCTTTTTGAAAACCCCGCTGGAGGTAATAGTGGGACGGTAAGGGTAATCCCGCGTTTCGCGGGACCCGTTTCGGTTAGGGCAACGGTTACGTAAAAAAAGCATTAAAAACGTTAAACGTAACCTTTTTTAAACGATACGGGCATCGTAGCCGTAACCTTAACCGATTCATCTTAAACCAAATGGGTTCCATCATCATTAACCATCTTGACAACGGCTCAGCCATCATTTACAAATGGTAAGACCATTGGAGCAATTTATGTTTAAATCCGTCAAACACACGAGAGTCTCTGATGAAATTGCTAATCAGATCAAACAACTCATCCTGGATGGCAAGCTTAAGCCTGGCGACCGCCTTCCGCCCGAACGGGACCTCATTAAACAGCTTGGCGTAAGCCGCCCTTCCCTCAGGGAGGCGCTCAACGCCCTGGTTTCAGTGGGATTCCTTGAGGTCAGGCAGGCCAAGCGGACCTTTGTCAAATCAGTCACCTCCAAATTGATCGAAGATCCCCTGACCCTCCTGATTAAGGCGGATGAACAGAAGATCTTCGATCTTATCGAAGTAAGAAAAGCTATTGAAGTCTGGGCTGCCTATCATGCAGCGGAAAGGGCTTCCAAAGAGGATATTGAAACACTTGAAACCGTCATCACTGATATGAAGAAAGCCTTTGAAGAAGGAAGGTCATGGGAGAAACAGGATGCTGATTTCCACCTGGCCATTGCCCAGGCAACCCATAACACGATCCACACGCATATTATGTCCGGTATTTATGACCTTCTCAGGGAATCAGTAGGAAGCGTTTTTAGGGATCGGACAAAAATAAAAAAATTGCTTGATCAACATCTCAAGATCATCAATGCAATTAAGAGTCACTCCCCGGATAAAGCCAGGGAGAGAATCCTCGAACACCTCAATTATGTGGAATCCGAAGTCAAAAAAGCTCCCCGCCGGGAAGGCAGAGCTTCTCATGGGTAAGGTTGTGCATAAAATGCCAATGATGTGTTGGCTACGTTGCAGAAATACCAATTTCCAAGCATCAAATCCCAAACAATACTCAAATTCCAATTTCGAATGAACACCCCTCCCCCAAATAAGGAGAGGCTAGGAGCGAGGGGAATTGGGTTTTGGTCATTTGGTAATTGGAAATTATTTGGAATTTGCCTGCCTGCCGGTAGGCAGGGGATTTGGATATTGGAATTTTTCCACCATGATGGGTATTTGTTCCAGCAACGCTGTGAAAGGAAGCTTTTTGAGATGATCCAAAAACTGAAAGAAATCGTCGGATCGGACAATTTCACCGATCAATTGGAAGAATTAGTGCCTTACAGTTATGATGCTTCCATGAATGTCCACCGGCCTGATGCGGCTGTCTGGCCCGAATCAACAGAGCAGGTCTTGGCCATTGTTAAATTTGCCAATGAGCATAAGATACCGGTCATTCCACGGGGAGCAGGAACCAGCCTCAGCGGAGGCGTGGTGCCGATCAAGGGAGGCATCATCATCGACCTCTGCAAAATGAATAAACTCCTCGAAGTGAGCATTGAAAACCGTTACGCCCGTGTGGAGGCGGGTGTGGTCTGTGATACCCTCAACCGGGAATTGGCAAAACATGGCTTCATATTTCCTCCGGACCCGGCAAGCAGCTCGGTTGCTACCATCGGTGGAAATGTGGCCACCAATGCGGGCGGAATCAAAGGCGCCAAATACGGAACCACCCGTGATTATGTTTTGGGCCTTCAGGTCGTCCTGCCCACCGGGGAGTTGATGCGAACAGGTTCCTACACGATGAAATCCGTCTCAGGCTATGATTTGGCCAAACTCTTTATCGGGGCTGAAGGAACCCTTGGAATCATCACAGAGGTTACCCTGAAGATTAATCCTTTGCCCAGACATGCCATGACTGCGGTGGCTACCTATGCCAGGCTGGAAGATGCAGGAAATGCCATCTTTCAGACCATGACCAGCGGGGTCCTTCCCAGCGTGATGGAAATCATGGACAAGGTGACGATCCAGTCCATCAAAGAGAATACGGACATTGCCCTTCCGGATGCAGAGGCCATGATCCTGACAGAGACCGATGGCTTCACCTGGGAGGAGGTCGAAGCCCAGATGGAGGTCGTTCTGTCCATTCTGAAAAAGAACCACCCCATCGAGATCAAGACCGCTAAGGATGAAAAAGAACGGCTCAGTCTCTGGAAGGCTCGCAAATCCGCCTATGCGACACTGGCCCGGGTGAGCCCCAGCTTTACGCTGGACGATGTGACTGTACCCATCTCCCATATACCGGAGTTACTGGTGGGTATCCAGGAGATTTCAAAAAAACACAATATTGTCGTTGCCACATTCGGCCATGCCGGCGATGGAAATCTCCATCCCCAGATTCTTTTTGACGAATATGATGCCGACCAGGTTGCAAGAACTAAAAAAGTGGAAGAAGAGATCTTCCGCCTCGCCATCAGGCTCAATGGCACGCTGAGCGGAGAACACGGCATCGGTCTCTCCAAGGCAGCTTATATGGATTTAGAGCATGACCCTGTGGAGATGGCCCTGATGCGACGGATCAAGAAGACAATGGATCCAAATAATATTATGAATCCTGGGAAAAGAGCTTTAGACTAAAAGGATTCCAGGATTCGAGGGTTCAAGGGGTCAAGTGAAATGAAATAATTTTCCTTAAACCCTAATTGAGTCATAATTTTTGGAAAATCCCCTCTAACTCCCCTTTGCCAAAGGGGAGGACCCATCATCATCCCCCTTTGGAAAAGGGGGGATTGAGGGGGATTTTAAAATGAAGCTTAAACCTCTCTGAAGTAGCCTATCCATTAGGGAAGTATCTCAAAGAGGTAATTATTTTTCACTCAATTGGGGTTAAAGATTTCCCTTGAACCCGTGAACCCTAGGCCCCTTGAACCCTATGTGTAAGGAAGCCCAATGCCTAACCAAATCAAATTTGATGAAAAAATGCGAAAGGCAATCGTCCAGTGTTCCCGATGCGGGTTTTGTAGGGCGGTCTGTCCTATCTTCGATCTGACTAAAAGGCCCATTACCAATGCACGTGGAAAGATGATCCTTCTTAAAGAAGTTATGGAGGGAAAACTCCCCCTGACCGAAGCCGTAGCTCAAGCCTTTCTTCGCTGTACAACCTGCATGAACTGCACGACCAATTGCCCTTCAGGGGTTGACCCCCAGGAGGCGGTTAAAGTCATGCGGAAGGAAATGGTCGGGGTCGGTTTTGAAAACCTTTTCAAAGGTATGGGAGAGACCATTGAGAAATATGGGAATATTTACGGCGAGGCAGAGCGTCACGACTGGGGGCATAAAAAAGGGAAAGCCCCGATCGTTCTCTATTTAGGCTGTGTTGGTACTTATCGAGAAGAAGAAAGCGTTAAGGAAACGATCCAACTCCTTGATATTCTGAAAGTGGACTATACGATGATTGATGAGGTCTGCTGCAGCGGCGTGCTTGATGATGTGGGATACACCATCAAGGGAGATTTAGCCGGCCGCAATATTGAAGAGATTCAAAATACCGGAGCCAAAACCCTGATCACCACCTGCCCTTACTGTTATCGTGTTTTCAGAGACCATCCTTCTTACAAGAATCTTGGCTTGGAGATTAAGCACATCACACAATTTCTCAAGGACTTTGACTTCAAAGTAAAAACGGACAAGAAAGTCACCTACCACGATCCCTGTGATTTAGGCCGCCATGCAGGAATCTATGATGAGCCGAGGGAGATCATACAAAAGATTGCCCCCAATTTTGTGGAGCCGAGGCGAACCCGCGAAAATGCGATGTGTTGTGGCGCAGGCGGTGGATTCAGAGGAGCTTTTGCAAAAGAATCTGTGAAGATTGCAAGAAATCGGTTAAGTCAGATTATTGAAGAAACAGGGGCCGAGATTCTGTTAACCGAATGCCCTTCCTGCCTTCACAATTTCCGAAATGCCAAGCGGCAGAAACAGAAGATCGAAATCTACAACCTCACCGAATTCATCGCCAAACTCCACCAGGAAAAAGCTTCTCCCACCAAAGCAGCCGCCTGATCAACAAATGTTTAACCCTAATTGAGCGAAAAAAAATCCCCATATTGAATTGCTTCACTGATGGTTAAACCAGTATTGATTTTTATGGTCACATTTTAAAATCCCCCTCCTTCCCCCTTTTTCAAAGGGGGATGATAATTTTGTTCTCCCCTTTAGCAAAGGGGAGTTAGAGGGGATTTTATAAAAATTTTTCACTTAATTGGGGTCTGACAGTCTCATAATAGAGTTGCGATCCATATAAATAACTCCCCCTCTCCCCCTCTCGGTTTCGAGTCGCAACGACTTAACCTAAGAGGGGCTTATTCTTCTCTTCCCAAAATCCGAAAAAAGGTGTATATTCCACCCAGAGAACAGAAAAACACAAAGAGACCCTTTCCGCTGGCTTAGAGTGAATCAACCGAATAGACAATGATTGAAACCTATATCAATAAAATCGCATCAATCACCAAGCAGGGGGACGCCCGCGAGGAATCCTACTACCCTGCTCTTGCGGCGCTTCTCGAAGAGTTCTCCGAAATCAAAAGAAAGAAAAAGGCCCATGTCACTGTATTACCCAAAAAGACCGAAGCAGGTAATCCGGATTTTCGGGTTTGGGATGCGAAGCACTCTCAAGTCGGTTATGTGGAAGCCAAACCGCCCAAGGCCAATCTCGATGAAATCGAGACATCCGATCAACTGAAACGCTACATTTCCACTTTTCCAAATCTCATCCTGACAAACTTCTATGAATTCCGGCTTTACCGCAGCGGACAGCGTGTTGCCCATGTTCTTCTTGCCCGGCCATTTATCCCGATAAAACTGAAGACCATTCCCCCAGCCGAGCGCACAGAGGAGTTTCTGGCTTTATTGGAAAAATTCTTCCAATTCTCCCTGCCGACAAAATTCACCGCCGAAAGTCTGGCTAAAGAACTGGCCACACGTACCCGCTTCCTCAGAGATCAAATCATTAAAGAGGAAATGCGCGAAACTTCCGGCTCAGGCGCCAAGAAGATTTCTGGCTTCTATGAGGCATTCCAGAGACATCTCATTTTCAACCTCAAACCGGATGAGTTTGCTGACCTGTATGCCCAGACCATCACCTATGGCCTTTTTGCCGCCAGGACCCGGACCAATGGTGCATTCAATCGAGTGATTGCCTATGATCTCATCCCTAAGACGATTGGTATTTTGCGCGACATCTTTCACTTCATTTCATTTGATCCGTCTGAACAGCTCCAAGCAACAGTTGATGACATTGCAGAGGTTCTGGCTGTGGCCGATGTCAGGAGCATCCTTCACCAGTATTTCAAAGAGGGCAAAGGAAGCGATCCGATTTTCCATTTTTATGAAACTTTCCTTGCAGAGTACAACCCTCAAGAGCGTGAAAGGCGAGGCGTTTATTACACCCCCGAGCCCGTAGTCTCTTATATTGTCCGCTCCCTCAACATCATTCTCAAAGAAAAATTTAAGCGTCAGGACGGATTTGCCACGCCATCCGTAACCGTGCTCGATCCTGCTGGCGGAACGCTCACCTTCCTCGCCGAAGCGGCAAAACTCGCTGTGGAAGAATTTGTCAGCAAGTACGGCGAAGGCTCAAAGGCAAAATTTATTGAAGATCACATCCTCAAGCACTTCTTTGCTCTTGAGTTGATGATGGCTCCATACGCCGCTGGCCACCTGAAGATGGGTTACCTCCTTGAAGAGTTGGGCCACAAA
>VGSD01000173.1 GCA_016875155.1 Deltaproteobacteria bacterium
TGATGAGCAGTTTCGTGTCGTGCTCAGGACCAGCGTATCGAACCGCAAGTCGAACAATGTGTTGCATGGGGGAACATCCATCTCATGGACCTCACCTCCTTTACTTAATTTTATTCTAAAGCGAACCCTCCCGTCTGTCAAGAAAGTTTTTTCTGTCACCCATCCTCTTATCCATGGAAGAATACAGAGGGTTGATTGAAGAATAAAGTTATGGCATATATTGAAGTAATCTATTTAAAAAGGAGCCCCAGATGAAACTGAAAGGCTACACTGGCAAAATTATAAATGTCGACTTAACCCGCTCCACAGTGAAGACCGAGCCTATAAGAGAAGATTGGCTTGAGCCATTCATCGGCGGAAGCGGTCTTGGAGCAAAATATTTATATGAGATGACCGATGAGAAAACCAATCCCTTGGGTCCTGAAAATCCTCTGATCTTTATGGCCGGGCCTTTCACTGGAACCCCAGTTCCCCTCTCCGGAAGGCATGCAGTGGTTTCACGATCCCCTCTCACCAACATCTTTGGCGAATCGGATGTGGGAGGAACCTGGGGCGCTCAGCTAAAAAAAGCAGGGTTCGATGGAATCATTGTCACTGGAAAATCTGAAAAACCTGTCTACCTTTGGATCAATGAAGAGAAGGTGGAGATCCGTGACGCCTCTCATCTCTGGGGAAAGGACACTTATGAAATTGACCCTATCTTATTAAAAGAGACCCACGAAAAAGCAGCGGTCAGTGCCATCGGACAGGCCGGAGAAAATCAGGTCTTGATTGCCGCCATTATGACGGATGGCAAGGAGGGTCGGGCTGCAGGCCGTTGTGGACTGGGCGCAGTGATGGGATCAAAAAAATTAAAAGCCCTCGTCGCCTACGGAACGAAAAAGGTAGTGACCTCCAGTCCTGAAGAAGTTGTCAATCTTCCAAAAGAATATAGTGCGATGATCGTCAAGAATGCAGAGAATTTTAGGAAATACGGAACAGCAGGTTCCCTTTCTGTCTTTGAAAGCATGGGAACGCTTCCCATTCAAAACTGGAAATTTATTGGACGATGGGAGGAATCAGCAGAGAAAATCAATGGCTTCACCCTCTCTGAAACGCTGCTCACTGGCCGATACTTTTGTGATGCTTGCATTTTAGGATGCGGGAGAAAAGTTAAAGTTGAGCAAGGACCCTATGCAGGGGTAGATGGAGCAGGACCGGAATATGAGACCCTTGCTCTCCTTGGAAGCAATTGCCTGATCGATGATCTGGAAGCCCTCTGCTATGCCAATGAACTCTGCAACCGGTTCGGGCTCGATACCATTTCCACTGGCGGAGTCATTGGTTTTGGAATGGAGGCTTATGAGAAAGGATTGATTGACCAGGAAGATACAGGCGGAATCGAACTGCGTTGGGGAAGCAGTCAAGCACTTATCGAAATGATCAAAATGATCGCTCACCAGAAGGGCTTCGGAGAAGTCTTAGGAAAAGGGGTGAAACGAGCCTCGGAAATCATTGGAAAGAATTCAGTGGAATTTGCGATGCATACCAAAGGATTAGAGTTTCCGGCTCATGATCCCAGAGGATATAATGCAGGTGCAACAGGGTTTGCCACTTCTTCAAGAGGAGCCTGCCATCTCTCGGGCCTCAGCCATACGTTTGAGAGGGTCCTCAAGTCACCTGAGATGGGCATCCCGGAACCTATTGACCGGTTTGAAATAAAAGGCAAGGGAATTCTCACAGCCAAGAGTCAGAACCTGATGGGAATGATGGACTCCCTGAAGCTCTGTAAGTTCATCCTGTTTGGAGGGATCACCGTCACCCATATTGCGAAATGGTATCAACTCGTCACGGGCAGAGAGATGTCCATTGATGATTTCGCAAAGACAGGGGAGAGAATTTTCAATCTCAAGCGACTCTACAATGTGAGATTGGGAATCAGCCGAAAAGATGACACCTTACCCTTCCGTTCTCTCACCTTCAAACGGATCGGAAAGGGAATAACACCCAGCCTTCCATCCCTTGGCCACACGCTCGGCGAATACTATGAATATCGAGGCTGGTCTGAGGACGGAATCCCCACCCCCGAAAAACTAAAGGAGCTGGGATTAGAATAAAAAAAAGGGGGCAATGATCTTCTTTTTCCAATTCCAATACTTATTTCTTTCTGAAACCTTCGGTTTTCTAATTATTGAAGATGATGTATATTACCAGCGCAAATACGCAATGGGGATAACTTCACTTGGCAACGGTTTTTTCCAACCCAAAGAGATTGACAATTACCATTGACAGGGCATAGATTGTTAATCAATTATTGTAACGATATTTAAATATTAGTTGTCACGTGGGAGGCATGTGTTGTCCGGAGAAATGTTATTTGGGTTAAATGAGTGGCTAATTTTCGCGATTGTCATCGTCTTATTCCTCTCCGCAAATGAAATCGGCTTTCGGCTAGGCTGGCGGACCCAATCAAAAAGTAACGAGCCCACGAGATCCCAGGTCAATATGCTTCAAGCAGCCTCTCTTGGGTTGCTCGCTCTTCTGCTTGGGTTCACCTTCTCAATGGCGTTGACCCGCTTCGATACCCGCAAGCAGTTGGTTCTTGAGGAGGCCAACGCGATTGGGACGACTTATCTTCGAGCCCAGCTTCTCCCAGACCAAGCTCGCACCGAGGTTTCCAACTTGTTGCGCCGTTACGTCGATGTCCGGCTTGAGTTCTATCGGGCAGGCATAAACCAGAACAGTCTTCAATGGGTAGACGACGACACGGGAAAACTCCACAGCGCTCTTTGGTCCTATGCTATTGCAACAGGAGGGCAAGATCCCAGAGCGATTCCCACCGGATTGTTTATTCAGTCTCTGAACGAAGTCATTGACCTTCACGCCAAGCGGGTGACAGCTATGGAAAACCATGTGCCGGAGAGTATCTTCGTGCTTCTTTTGCTCGTGGCAACCTTGTCGCTGGGTCTGGTAGGATATGGAGCTGGAATGGGAAGGGACCGAAATGTCTTGCCAACCGTGATTTCAGTCATCCTCATTGTTTTGGTCATTTTGCTGATAATGGATCTGGATCGACCTCGACGGGGCCTGATTAAAGTGAGTCAGCAGAGTATGGTCCACCTCCAGGAGAGTCTTAAAAGGATCACCCCTTAAATTGACACCAACTCTGCCGGCTTCAGTCCGTAATAGTTAAATGCCATTACAATGTATTTTGCGACTTTGTAGGTGCTATACGTAACATATTCTAATTCTTTCTTTTTGATGTAAGCCTCTTCCTTACCCAAATCAAAGAATTTATGATTCGTTCTTTAGCCTCTTTGCTATGGTCTCGATAGATTCCTTAAAGACAATTTATTGTTCATCCGGGAATTGAGCGGGTAACCTCCCTTTATAACTCCCCCTTCCCCCTCTTATTTTAAGAGGGGGAAGATGGATGGGGGCGTTAGATTGGGAGGTGGGGAGGGGTTACTTTTCTCAGAAACGTGATAGGTCGCCTTCTTTCCACCCGTCTGATTTCCCTCCACTCCTTTTAAACGTTGCTTTCATGATAAACCATTTCGAAAGGCCTCAATGATCTTCCTAACCCCCCTTCATCCCCCCTTAAGCTAAGAGGGGAATACAAGAGGGGGAAGGTACCCATACGAAAGCCAGAAAAACCCAATTTATAACCCCCTCTGTAAGTCAAGGAAGGTTGTCTTAAATTGAAGTAGGGAGTTTTAAGCCAACCTGTCTTGACTAACACTATCAATTGTCCAGCAAGAAGGAAGGCTAGGTATAGCACTTCAATGAAGAATTTTGTGCGATCAGATTAAAGTGTGAATCTTTATGTGGTAAAATAGAGTTACATTCGCTGGGACCAACCGAGATGAGGCCATTCATCGCTTTGCTATGGTTCTAAGAACCTTATGGAGTTCCTCCCGCCTTTGACGTATATGTCTAAAACCAGAAGGGCTTGTTTCCATCACACCGCTTCCAGCCATTCCCTTGAGCCTCTGACGAAGCCTTGATTTGATCAATTCCTCCAGGGCCAATTTTATTGTCTCCTTCTTATTAGCGGTTTCGGCCACTTTCATGGCTTCCTTAAGGATTTTCCCATTGATATCGACTAAGATCCTCACATTTATCTCCCTTAATAAGTATTAGGAGGACAGTTGTTCTTTCTTTTTTTGTATAGTCCTTGACCGAAAACAGCAAGTCAATAAATCTATAAGGGCAATCTATTCTTTGCTTTTTTTCTTAAGGAGGGTCAGGAGATCAGAATCTTTTGAGGTCTTGGCATTTGACTTCTCCGATTCGAACTCAGCCTTCAGTTCTTCCCTTTTCCACTCCTTCTCTTTAATCAGATGCTTTTCGATCCAGTGGTCAAGGGTCTTGATATCGAAGAGGACCCGGTCACCGATCTTAAGGTAGGGAAGTTTTTTCATGGAAGCCATTCGATAGATCGTATCCGTGGAAAGGCTCAGGTACTGGCCTGCTTCTTTGGCGGTAATCAGCCTCCGGAGTTCGGGGATTTTCTTCATACGGTCATCTACGCGCTCAAAATATTTCTCAGCCAATATGTCTGCCAGCATATCCAGAAATTCTTTCACGGGGGGTCTTTCTTCTTTTTGTGCCATCTTTCTCCCTCCTCGAAACAGGGGCTTCGTCTAATGGCGACGGTGACGACGCCTGTATCGTTTACAAAAGGCTACGTTTATCGTACTTAATCCTTTTAGACGTAACCGTTACCGCATAACGAAACGGGCTTCGTAGCCGTAACCTTAACCAGAGCCTCCATAGTATTTTCATGTTGTGCAAGTGGTGTATCCGCCCGGGGTCTGTATTAAGATTCCTTTCTCAACATCTCTTCCTGTATCTTTTTCATCATGGCAATATTGTCCGTATGTCCGGTCAGGTGGGCTGTCACTTTTCCTCGGACCGGACGATTGAGCAGATAGAAATCACCGATCAGGTCGAGAATCTTATGCCGGACAAACTCATCGGAAAACCTCAACTCCGTGTTGACCACTTTTTCATCGTCCACCAGGATGAAGTTATGGAGGCGTCCTCCGCTGCCCAATCCCATCCGTTCAAGCATCTCGATATCCTTTAGAAACCCGAATGTCCTTGCTGGTGCAATTTGCTCCTTGAATTTCTCTTCGCTTTCCAATACGAATTCGAGGGTTTGCTGTCCGATGGGAGGGGGATAATCCATAAAATATTGGATGGAAAAGGTCTCTGCCGGTTCAATGACAAGTGATTTGTTCTTCTGGATGAGTTCGATCTTTCGATCAATCACAATTTCGTTTGCTCTCTCCTCCTGCTCTTCGACCCCGGCCTCCTCGATGATCTTACAAAACTCGAGGGCAGACCCATCCATGATCGGAATCTCCTCAATCATCTTCACCATCAGGTTGGTGATGCGATAGGCATGGAGCACTGCCATCAGATGTTCTATCGTCTTAGCAATGGCTACTCCTTTTTTCAAAGAGGTCGCATATTCAGTTGTCTGAACATAGTCGAGATGGGCAGGAACCACCTCTTCATACGACACATTCCCAAAAAGGATCCCGCTGTGAGGAGGGAGGGGCTGAAACAGAAGACCGGTCTTCATTCCGGAATGAAGCCCTGTTCCGTAGAGGACAACGCTTTTTTTGATCGTCCGCTGAAGGGCCAGCGAGGTTGATTTCTTCTTCAAGGGCTTAAGGGGAGGAGCCGTTCCTTGAGCGGAAGAGATGATCGGAGAAGAAATATCCGTTTTCCCAGAAGGAATCTCCCGCGGTTGCTCTTCACCCGATACCTCCATTTGACGCTCAAGGGCCCTACGGATGGTCATAAGGAGAACATCCAGGGAGATGGGTTTCTCAATAAAATCGGAAGCTCCCAGTTTGACAGCGGCCATCGCAGTGGAAATCGTCGCATGTCCTGAAATCATAATCACCTGGCAATCGGTGGTGATTCCCTTAAAACGTCTTAAAACCTCGATGCCATCCATCCCCGGCAACCAGATATCGAGAAGGGTGACATCGGGACTTTCCCGCTGAAAGGTTTCAATCGCTTCCTCTCCACTTTTAGCGACGGCAACCTGAAAACCTTCGTCTTCAAGGACTCCCTTCACCGACTGAACCACTCTTTCCTCATCATCCACGATGAGGACTTTTTTCTCCATATGTTCTCCTTGTCTTTGTATGTCCATTACCACAACCATGAAGAAGAATCAACAACTTATTGGAATAATGGAAAATTGGAATGTTGGATTCTAACCCATTATTCCAGTCTTCCACTCTTCCATCCTCTTCATTATTTTCCACTCAATATTTTCCATTGCTAACTTTACATTGGCCAATTTGCATTGATGGTTTAATAGTTCCCCACACCCACCTTCTCCCGGAGAAGGCGATAATCTTCTTCCGATGATGCAAAAATCCCTGTATTTCCGATTCTCACATTGATCAAACCTACGGCCTTAACTTC
>VGSD01000174.1 GCA_016875155.1 Deltaproteobacteria bacterium
ATGGATCGATCTGGGTGGAGGGTTTGCTTCAATCAATACGCTTCACTCCCAGTACCTTCCTGGAAACCAAGTCACTCCTTCTTTCGGTCAATATGTGGAGGCCATTGGGGAAGGTCTCGAGGGTCTAAATGGTCCCACCTCTGAACTCCCCCTGCTCATCCTCGAAACCGGAAGGGCTTTAATCGATGAATCGGGGACTCTCATCACTACGGTGCAGGCAAATAAACGCCTCTCAGACGGCCGGAGGGCATTGGTGGTTGACACAGGGATTCACCATCTCATCACATCTCTCTGGTATAAGCATGAGATCGTCCCTGCTCAGGAATTTAGCGGCACACTCGAGCCCACGGTGATCTTTGGCCCTCTCTGCATGAATCTCGATGTGATACGGGCCAATATTCTCTATCCTCCAGTAAAAACAGGAGACCACCTCGTGATCAAAACCGTAGGCGCCTATAATGTGACCCAGTGGATGCAGTTCATCACCCTGAGACCCAATGTGGTCATGATCTCCCGGAAAGGCCAGTGTGATGTGATCCGCCGCCAGGAAACACTTGACCATGTGGTCGCCCTTGAAGAGGTCCCGCCTTGGATTTAATTCGATATTCTGACTTGAAAAGACAGGGGAAATGGCTGGACCTCCTTGATCCTTTTCTCCTCAGTTATTCTCAGATCTTTTTCTCTAAGGATCGGCGGGTCGGTGCTTTAATGTTCGCTGCAACGGTCATCCATCCGGACCTCTTCATCGGAGGGGGAATCGCAGTCTTGCTCTCCAATCTCTTTGCCCGTCTTCTTCACCTGAGCACAGAGGTCATCCGGACAGGAATGTTTGGTTATAATGGCCTTCTCATCGGCCTCGCCTTCACCTATTTTTTCAAACCCAACCTCAATCTCATCATCGTTTTTCTGCCAGCTCTCTTTGCCATCGTCTTGATCACTGCGGCTCTCCGCGCCTCTCTCGGGTATTATTTCAACCTCCCGGTCCTGACCCTTCCTTTTTTGATCGTCTTCTTTCCGGTTCTGGCTGCCTCCAAAAATATTCAGGGGCTTGTTTCCAATTTCAATGGAGTCGTCCCATCTGTTTTTCAATTCTCCTTCCCTGAAATCGTAACAGGGTATCTGAAATCGCTCGGAGCGATCCTCTTCATGCCAGATGTGATATCAGGAATCATCCTCTTTGCTGCCCTTCTCCTTTTCAGTCGAGTAGCCACGCTCCTCTCCTTCATCGGATTTGCCATAGCCGCATTATTGATACGCTGGGTATTCCATTTTCCCACGGAGCACCTCTATATTTCAATTGGGTTTAACTTCATTCTCACCTCGATGGCCATGGGAGGCGTCTGGTTCGTCCCGCAGAAGTCGTCCTTTCTCCTTGCGGGCTTCGCCCTTCTTCTATGTGCCATCCTTTGGGCAGGCAGTGCCGAACTCCTCTCATCCTTAGGTCTCCCGGTTCTGATCCTCCCCTTCAACCTCACCCTTCTGACTTTTCTCTATGCAATGAGCCAGAGAACTCTGGATGGACATCCTAAATCGGTGGACTTCGAATCCGATACACCTGAATCAAATCTCTTCCATTATCAAACACGGATCATGAGGTTTGGTTCCCATTTCCAATATCCGATCAGTCTCCCCTTTCTTGGGATATGGACCTGCACTCAGGGACCTGCGACCCCTCCCACGCACCTGGCCTTCTGGGAACATGCATTTGATTTTGAGGTCAAAGAATCATCCGGAAAGTCTTACAGAAATGAAGGCCAGGAGGTTTCAGATTATTTCTGTTACAAACTTCCAGTCTTGGCCTGTGCCGATGGTCAGATCATCAAGGTGGTTAATTACCTTCCAGATAACCCAGTTGGAGAACCCAATTTGAAAGAGAACTGGGGAAATCTGATGATGATCCAACATAATCCGTCTCGCTTCTCTATGGTCTGTCATCTCGCCGCCGGGTCCTCAAGATTCAAGGAGGGAGATTATGTCAGAAAGGGAGATATAATCGGGCTCTGTGGAAACTCGGGACGTTCTTCCATCCCCCACCTCCACTTCCATCTTCAGGCCACCTCACGAATCGGTTCTCCCACCATCCATAGCGAATTTCATGAGATCATCCTGGAAGGACAAGCCCCTCTCCTTCTGGGAGTTCATGTCCCTCGGGAGGAAGAAAGGGTCCGTAATCTCAACAGAAATCAGGTGGTCGCCGACTGCTTTAGTTTTCCAATGGGTCAGAAGATCTCATTGATCTGCCGTTCCGAAGACAGGCAGTGGAACGAGGAGGTCGAAACTTCCATTGATCTCTTCGGCCATCTCTGTCTCTCCTCACTGACACACAAGGCCCGTATTCGTTTTGAAAATAAGAATAGCCTGCTTGTCATCTATGATTTTGAGGGATGTCATGATTCCGGACTTTCGATCCTTTACGCCTCTGCACCTCGTGTTCCTTACGAGTCAACTGAGAACCTCACCTACCAGGATATGCTTCCTCTCAGACATCTTTTGCCCGGAGCGAAGAGAGTCCTCTCAGACCTGATGGCCCCGTTCTTCAGCCGTAAGGGGGTGAAAATGGAGTATCGTTGTGAATTGAGGGAGGGAGAGTTGATCGTTTCTGGAAATTCTGCGATCCAAAATCCACCTTCTTATCCCTCGATTGAAACGAAAGCCATATTTCGTGAAGGGTGGGGATGGGTGGGAAGCCATCTTAAATGTAAAGGGAAAAAAGTCGAAGTCATAAGACTCGAAAATAGAAAATAATTAAAATAACCCAGGGGGTGCCCCATGAAGAAAAAAAGGCCCATTGCATTGATTTTAATCATCACCTCATTCCCCTTTCTTTCTTTTGCCACGGGAGAGTCGGTTCACCAGATCTACCAGCAATCCTATGACGAAGAGGCAAAGGGGAACTATACGGAAGCCCTCCTCGTTCTGATGCGAGCGGAACGTTTCGAAGAGAAGAGCTATTTCTTCCATCTACGATTGGGATGGCTCAACTATCTCGGGAAAAAATTTCCTGATTCTGCAAATGCCTACCAGAGGGCCATAAGGCTCAATAAGGATTCAATTGAGGCAAGGTTGGGTCTCATGCTTCCGCTGATGGCACAGGGAAGATGGGCCGAGGCGGAAAAAGTGGGCAAGGAAATTCTCCTCCTGGACAAAGCCTCCTACCTGGCCAACAGCCGACTCGCCTATATCTATTACAATATGAAATTGTTCAAAGAGGCTGAAGCCCACTATCGAAGGGTATTGCAGAGTTATCCCGGAGATATTGAGATGCAGGCAGGGCTGGCATGGTCCCTGCTCAAACAGGAAAAGAGAGAAGAGGCGGAAAAAGTCTTTTTAGAGATTTTGAAATATGTTCCCAATCACGTCACAGCCAATGTGGGAATGAAAATGATCAAAGGGAAATGAGATGGTTCGATTTTTAGGTTCCGCGATTCTATTCATCTGTCTCGCGTTGTCAGGCTGTGCATCATTAAAAATAAGCACTGACTATGAACGAGCGCTGGTGGCCTTTCAAAAACAGCTTTATGGCGAAACTGAAACCCACCTCCAATCTGCCCTACGCCAGAATCCTCATCACGAGAAGTCGCTCTCTCTACAGGGATGGGTCTCTTTCAAGATAGGAATGATGGAGGAAGCGGAGAAATATTTTGAATTGGCAAACCGAATCAACCCTGAAAATGTCAGTACGGTGGAAGGTCTTGCCTGGATTGACTATGTGAAAGGTCGGAATGAAACTGCGGAAGAGAGATTCCGGAAGATGTTGAAGTACGCAGAAGAACACTTCCGTCATCCCTATTGGAAAGAATATCCTCCTGCGGACAGGGGGTATATTCAATCCGTCCATTCGAATGCGAATTACGGCCTTGGGTTGATTGCCAAAAGAATGGGCCAATGGAATTTAGCGAGGAAATATTTGGAGGAAGCCATCGACCGGCCTAGTGCATCGATCGATCAGGAAGCAATGAGATCACACCTGGCTGAAATTTTTTTTGAACTTCGAGAATTTAAACAAGCATTGCCCCATTATCAAATACTTAAGTCCGGAAGTGAAAACAGCCCTTTTTATCTCAACCGATATGCCTGGTGTCTCTATCGCATCGGAAAGGCAGAAGAAGCCAAATCCTTTTTCCTTAAATCGAAGGCCCTGATCGCCTTGGAGGCTGAACGATATAGGGGGACGTCCACGGTTCAAGATACGACTGGAAAATTGATTGCCAAAAGGATTGCAGAAACTTACTACGGGTTGGCTCTCATTCATGCAAAAGAGAGGAATATGGAAGAAGGAAGAAAAGAACTTTCTTTCGCCTTAAGCCTCTCTCCCTTCTTTCATTCTCCAGAGGAAATTACAAAGGTTTTCAAATCCTTCCCCGAGTAAGGGAAAATGAAGATAGAGATTCTACCCTTCGTGCGTATGAGGCCTCTCTTCCTCCTATGCTGTCTCCACACTCTTCACTTCCGGGACCTGCTGTTTCAGAACCCTCTCCACCCCCATCTTCAGGGTCATCTGAGACATCGGGCATCCTCCGCAGGCGCCGGTCAACCTTACCTTGACCACTCCATCCACCACATCAATCAATTCGATATCGCCACCATCCGCTTGCAGGGCAGGGCGAATCTTCTCCAAAGCCTTTTCCACGTTCTCCCTCATCTCTTCTCACCTCCTCCAATTTAAACGATCGGTGTGGGTCACTCCTCTCGATCTCTGATAGATATCATAACACAAAATTCTTGAATGTCGACCTGGCAGTTGCGTAAATATCATAAGAAAAGGGAGGTGGGCATGCTGAAAAGCCTTTACAGCGGAACCTTTTATCGTTTTGCTGATTAGGTTTCATACATACTCCCAGGGTCACTTCAGGAAATATCGACGGTTTCCCATAAAACATAGAAATGATCCGCAATTGTAAAGGATTGGAAGCATGCCCATCTCCCTTTTCACTGCAACGTTAAGGTCGACATAACAAAAAAAGCCTTCCCCTATGGGAAGGCCTTGGATAGAAAGATTTACAGCCCTAATAGAACTTCCCCCTTACTTCTTCTCCTTATTTTCAAGTTCCTTTAGCCTCGAGTGGAGATACTTCTTAAGGGCATCCGGTCTTTCGCAGAATAACACATCTCCCTCACAGGTCGTACTACCGCTATCAATATCGCAATAACCGATCCCTTTTCCCATCCCGAGGCCTTCCGGTTTTCGAAACAGGGGACATAACTTTTCTTCTACCATCTTGCGCCACCTTCTTTCCTCCTCTCCACGAGCAAATATTTCCTCAGAATATCCACCTTCTTGCAAGATTGGATATCACCCCTGCAAACAATCCAATCATGATCAAGATCGCAATAACCTTTGAAACTATTCCCTTTCGAATCCCCATATTCCCGATAAAAAGAGCATCTTCTTAACCCTGGCATCCTGACCACCCTTTCGCTTGAAAATAGCCCGAAAATAAAAAGGCCCGCAGTAGATGATAGGCGCGGGCCCCGACATGTTCTTTTCTTGGCAACAGACAGGCAGATGGATGGTGCGCAGATAGACCTGTCTGCTGTCAATGAAATCTTTCGGCAACCCGGCTATCCAGGGGATTTGCAATTGCAAATCCACGAAAGACCACCTTTGGCTCATGGCCAAAGGGAAGAAACCAATTTTTGGTTTCTTTCTGGACCCGCAGCTTTCCCCGCCTGCTCCCTTACTGGAACAGTGGGCCCATCCGGCTCAAAAGGCCAGAATAGGCGTCCCACGATTACTCGTGGTTTGGCTTTATCGACAAGATCTGATTTTCCTCTTGCTTATTTATTGAGCAATTTTAATGCCAAACAAGTCCTTACCATTTAACCTATTGTATTTAAAAGAGTTATTTGAAACACAAATATTTGCAAGATTAAAAAATTGACTTTTTATGGCTGTGAATTGAAAAATCTGGCGGATAAAAATTAACGGAAGACCCATTCGGGAATCATGTAGGTTTCGTCAGGTTTCAATCTTTTCGTAAATTTTCCTGAACCGTCTGCATCCAATAGAAGGTAATCGATCGGAGGTTCTTGGTCCCTGTCCACAGCGTAAGCGAATACCTTCCCATTTCCACTGATTCTCGCCACATGCCCTCCATCAGGAGTATAGAACCTCTCAACTACCTTCTCCACTCCATCCACTTTTTGAATGATGATGGAGTAAGGAACAAGGCTTTTCAAATCCGGAACCTGCCATCCCTCTTTACTGATCTCCTCGCCGGTCGAAGCAACAGGAATGATTAGAAATACAAGGCACAAAAAAGTGGTTGATATCTGGATCCTCATAAATTAAGAATGACGTTTATCGTTGTCGAAGCTCGTATCGAGACTCATATATGGATGCTGG
>VGSD01000175.1 GCA_016875155.1 Deltaproteobacteria bacterium
CAGGTGACGGAATTGAAGGGTGTATCCTTTCTACCTAAGAATCATCGTCTCTGCGCTATGATTCCCGTATGGATCGACAGGGTCAATGCTGAGTTGAAAGATGTTTTAAAGATTAACTGGGTCGGTGGACCGGAAGTGACACCACCATTTGAACAACCTGAAGCGATCAGAAAAGGAATACTTCAGGTTGGCTTCATACCAGCGGCTTACTATATGGGTCTCCTTCCTGAAGCTGATGCTATCTCTCTTTCAAAATTTGATTTTAAAAAGGAGAGAGAGAAGGGGGGGGTCTGGGATTACTTTGTTGAAAGACATAAAAAGATTAACATGATGATCCTTGGGACCTGGTTATATGATCCTTTCCTTCTTTATGTGAAAAAGCCTGTGAAAGGAAGCGAAGATCTCAAAGGATTGAAGATGAGAACCGCTGCTAAATATGACAAGATGATGTTGAAACTGGGCATGGTTCCTGTGACTGTAGCCTTTGGTGAGACCTACACGGCTCTACAGCGTGGAGTGGTGGATGGGTTTGGATGGCCCACCATTGGTCCTCGAGAGTGGGGTTGGCTTGAATTCTCCAAATATATCATCGACATTCCCTTCTATACGAGGCAGAACACTTTTTTTGTGATGAATCTTGACACATGGAACAAATTGCCCAAAGCCGCCCAGGATAAGCTCATCGATATCACTGTAAAATATGAACCTGAGATGCAGGCCTATTTTGAGAAAGAGATAGACAAAGAGAAGAAAGAGATGGAGAAGATTGGGGTGCAAAGAATTAAATTCTCTACTGACGATACCAAGAAATATCTCGATTCAGCCAATTATTCATTCCTGGACGATCTGGAAAAGAAAGTGCCCGAAGAGGTAAAGGTCATCAAGAAGCTGATGGGTTATTAAAAGCACCAAATTCCAAGCACCAAATAACAAATAAATCCCAATGACCAAATTAAAAATGTTTTAACCTTCTTGTATAGGTCATTGGAAATTGGAGCTTATTTGAAATTTGTAAAGCAGGGGGGATGTTTGATACATCCCCCCATGTTTAGGTGGAAATAGGGTATGGATCGTTTCTTTGAATGCATTGAAAAAATCGTTTCAGTCCTCTGTAAAATTTTTCTCCTTATTGCTTCTCTCATGATGGCGGCTCTGGTGGTCATTGTCTGTATTGACCTTGCCTTGAGATATTTTTTTAATGCTCCCCTTCTATGGGGCACCGAAGTCACAGAGATATTACTCTTATATATCACCTTTCTTGGAGCGGCGTGGGTCTTTAAAGAGGATGGCCATGTGGTCGTGGATGTATTGGTCGGCAAGACTTCAGGAAAACAGAAAAAGATATTGATGGCTTTCAGTTATACCCTGATCACCGTTGTGTCTGCTGTCCTCATCTATTACGGATTTTATGCGACCTACGATCACTACAACAGAGGGGTATTCAATCCGACGATTCTGGAGACACCCATTGCGCTCATTATCATCATCATCCCCATCGGAAGCATCCCTCTTTTTTTAGAGGTTTTGGTTAAGAGCTGGAAGTTAATGCACTCAAATTCCAAATCACAAGCACCAAACACCAAATAATTTCCAATGAACGAATTTTAAAACAATGAATAAACCGTTTTTGTCATTTCAAATTGGTGTTTGGAATTTATTTGGGATTTGGAATTTGAAATTTGTGATTTGGAGTTAAAGAATGGATTGGTTAACCCTATTCATCATCATTCTTTCATCATTGATCGGCCTCTTCTTTTTAGGTGTTCCCGTTGCCTTCTCTTTTCTCTTCATAAATATTCTTTTTTCCTATCTCTTCTGGGGCGACGCAGGTCTATCCCAGCTCATTTTAAGCGTTTTCCGGTCAATCACATCCTTTTCACTCCTCCCCGTGCCGCTCTTCCTCTTGATGGGAGAAGTCATGTTCATGTTCGGGATAGCCCAGAATATGATGGAGACGGTGGAAAAGTGGATGGGGAGGGTTCCTGGACGGTTGAGCCTGCTTGCGGTCGGTGGTGGTGTTTTATTTGCCACCCTTTCAGGTTCTTCTATGGCAGGCTGTGCCATGCTCGGACAGACATTACTGCCGGAGATGGAGAAGAGGGGATATAAATATCAAATCACACTTGGCCCGATCATGGGCTGTGGAACGCTTGCGGCCATGATTCCCCCAAGCGCTTTGGGGGTTTTATTAGCGAGCCTTGCACAAATCTCAGTGGGAGATTTTCTTCTCTCCATCATCTTCCCAGGCCTTCTGATGGCTGCCTTATTTGCAATCTATATCGTGGTGACGTGTTGGTTGAATCCACAATTGGCGCCGCAGTATGAAGTGGAGAAGGTTTCATTGGAAGAAAAGCTAAAGCTGACCTTTAGGTATATTCTGCCTCTAGGCCTGGTTATCTTTTCGGTGATCGGCCTCATCATCTTCGGAATTGCCACCCCTACCGAATCGGCTGCTGTAGGAGCGCTCGTTTGCTTTATCTTGGCTTTCATCTATAAAGGGATTCGGCCTGACATCGTCAAAAAGTCAATTATCAACAGTGTTAAGATTACCGTGATGATGTTTATGATCCTGACTGGAGCAACCGCCTTTTCCCAGCTTCTGGCCTACACCGGAGCCAGTTCCAATCTCGTCAGTCTGGCCACAGGGCTTCCCTTGCACCCCATCGTGGTAGTCATCATCATGCAATTTATCCTCATCCTTCTGGGGACATTTATGGAGCCCCTCTCCATTCTGATGGTAGCGCTTCCTATTTATATGCCAATTATTAAACAACTTGGCGTCAATCCGCTGGCTTTCTGCTCTGTCCTTTTAATCAATATGGAGATGGCGACGATTTCCCCTCCGGATGGATTGGTTCTTTATACAATGAAAGCCGTAGCTCCCCAATACAGCATGGCTCAGATCTACAAAGCCAGCATTCCTTTTGTCATCATTGATGCCATTGCCATGGCTCTCATTATGATCTTCCCGGAGATTGCCCTGTTTCTACCCTCTATTGCTAAATAGTAATTAAAAAACGGATATCAGGGGACCAGGTTATCAGGATGGAGGGTGCCAGAACATCAGGTTATCAGGATATCAGGGCACCAGGGCATCAGATAAGTTCTTATTGAGCCTGAAATTCTGATACCCTGTTGTTCATTCCTATTTTTTAAAGGATTTGGCCACTTCTTCCTTCATGACCTTTCCCATCTTATTTCTGGGAAGTTCGCTCAGGAAAAGAATCTCTTTAGGAGATTTCCAGTCGAGGAGATGCTGCTTGCAGTGATCTCTTATCTCTTTTTCTGTAGAAGCGGCACCTGGTTTTAATATCACGGCAGCCACTGTCTTTTCTCCCCATTTTTCATCAGGGATGCCTACTACACAGGATTCCAGAACAAATGGATGCTGGTTGATCACTGATTCGATCTCTTTGGGAGAGATATTCTCCCCACCTGAGATGATGATGTGTTTTAACCGGTCTGTGATATAGTAATATCCGTCCTCGTCTGTTTTCCCAAGGTCGCCTGTTCGGAACCAACCCTTTACAAACACAGCCTCTGTTTCTCTGGGTTTATTCCAGTAACCCGGAGTGACATTTGGGCCCTTCAACCAGATCTCCCCCACATCCCCTGGCTTCACATCCTGAAACGTCTCAGGGTTTACAATCCTTACTTCAACGTGTGGGAGGGGAAGGCCGATGGAGCCCGGCTTTTTTACACCCCGATACGGGTTTGAGAAATTCATTCCGGTTTCAGACATTCCTTCTCTTTCCACGGGTTCTTTGCCAAAGACCTTCTCTATTCTCTCAAAATCTTTTGGAAGGAGAGGGGCAGAGCCGCTGGCGAGGAGTCGAAGATGGCTGAAATCCGGTCCGACCCCTTCAATTCGATCCATTAGCTTCAGATACATGGTTGGAACGGCCATAAAGAGGCTGCATGCTAGTTCCCCTTCTTTTCGGGAAAGAATATCCAGGGTGACCTCTGGGGAGAACTCATCGCACATCACGATCTTTGTTCCAGCGATCAAAGACGTATGGAGAGCAAAGCATAATCCATGGACGTGAAATAACGGAAGGGCGTGGCAGAGAACGTCTTTTTCAGTCATCTCCCAAATCTGGATGATATTTTTTGCATCCTGGATGAGGTTTTGTTGAGTGAGAATAGATCCCTTGGGTTGTCCTGTTGTCCCAGAGGTATAGATGAGAATGGCAGGATCATGAAGGCCAGCGTCCGCCGTGGTTGCTTGGGAAGAACATTTAGGAAACAGTTTTTGTTCAGTGAATGGAGTTTCTGTATCAACAGTATAGAGAAGCCGTTTATCATCGATTGAGCGAATCAAAGCCCCTTCTCTTTTTCCAGTGATGACGATCCGGACATCCGTATCTCTCAAGAAATAGTCCATCTCATCCTTTTTAAAACCCGGGTTGAGAATGACTGAGATGGCCCCAATCTTCTGGACGCTGAGATGAAGTGCTACCAGATCCAGACTCTTCGGCATGAAAAGAATGACCCGATCCCCTTTTTCTACCCCCATTTGAATCAATCCATTGGCTACCCGGTTGTAGGATTGTTGAAGGGACGAGTAGGTCATTGGGTTTTCTATTCTTCCGTTTCTTAAAAAGAGAAGAATCTCCTTTTTCTTTAATCGGAGAGCTGTCTGATCAATGAGGGATATGAATGTCTCATTCATATGATTAGATGGTCAGAATAACTCCAATGACGATAAGGAGGGTCCCGATGACTGTGAAACGATCGATGACCTCACTTTCCCTTATGGAGAAATAGGCAACTAGCATCGTGAAAAGAGGGTAGGTGCAGGTGATAGGAACGACCAATGCCACTTTCCCGATCGACATTGCCCAAAAGAAAGATACAAGGGCAACTGAATTACAGATTCCCGAGAGAATAGCAAAGAATAAACCGTATTTTTTAATGGATTCCCATCCCCTCATCTGGCCTGAGAAGAAGGCGAAGAAGATCATAATGACCAGCGCTGTTCCGTTGGCAATGAGCCCTCCGTGAAAAGGATGGAGGCCGCTCATCAATCCTTTTTTTGCAAAGATCGGTGCGATCCCGAAACAGACAGATGAAAGGGTTGCCTCAACTTGGCCGCGCCATTGGCTCATCTCTTTCCCCTCATCATCAGAAGATAAGTCCCGGATAGGGTTAGGCCAATCCCGATCAATTGATGTAAGGCCAATTTCTCACCCAGAACAATAATTGCAAAAGCGACTGAAATCATTGGATAAGTAGAACTGATGGAAGTGCTCCGGGTAATACTGATGAAGCGAAAACTGCTGTAGTAGAGACCTCTACCTAAGAGATAGTTTAAGAATCCTGCAACCATAAAATAGAAGTAGATAGGTCCAGAAATATCAATGAATACAGAAAATCCTTTTTCAGCGCTTACGCCGATAAGGAAGACCAAGACGAAAAAATTAATGATCAGGGAGATGAGGATGGCAGAAGTAAGAGGGATGTCTCTCATTGCCTTTTTCAGGAAGATGGATTGAATGCCCCACGCCAAAGCCGTTACAACAGAAAGAAGAATACTGAAGCTCATGTTCGATTCCTGCCTTTACAAATTCTAATACAACTGCCGTCTATTTTGTAAAATATTTTTTAGTCTTTGAAAAATTGACAGATGTTCTCTATTTTGATAAAGAATTGCCAGAGTTAGCGCCTCCATCTATTTCCCCCTCTTAATTTAAGAGGGGGAAGGGGGAGTTATAGGAGGCTGGGCGGAGTTATCAAAATAGGAGAGAAAAATGAATTTATCTGCTGAGGGGCTTTTAGAGATTGCACAGTATTCAATCGTACGTCTGGATGGGGCATGGTTTTTGGCTTTGGCTGCAAAACTGGGGAAAGAGAAGGCATGGGAGATGGATATTGAGGCGTGGAAACAGTTCTCGTATATTTTTGGGAAAAAGATCAGGAAAGAGATTATCCCCAATCCCGTATGGCCGGATAGTTTTTTAGACACCCTCGATATTCTCAGCAAGGTTTTAAAAATCGAAGGCCGTAAGACGAAAGTGGAGGGAGATACCATTACGATTCAGGCTGCAGACTGTGAGATCCAGAAAGCCATTGCCAAAGCCGGCATAGCCGATTGCGGAATTGTGACGGTTCACACCTATCAGGGACTGATGAGGGGGCTATTTGAAAGAGAGATGGATGTACTCGTGCGGCACACAAAAAACCTGAATCAAGGTGACGATTGTTGTGAGGTTATTATTTCGAAACGACCCCACCCAAAATAATAAAATCGGGGTCAGGTCTATATTGTTTGCATGGGTATTTCAAGGGAACAAGAGAAAATGTCAACAAAATAGACCTGACCCTTTGCTC
>VGSD01000176.1 GCA_016875155.1 Deltaproteobacteria bacterium
TTCATCAAAATGGATTCCGGAAAAGTCCTGTATAAGGATTCCGATATTAGTTACAAGGCTCCCAATCAGATTGCCAATCTCGGACTGACGAGAACCTTTCAGATCATGAGGCCCTACTATAGCCTCCCTGCCTATAAGAACCTGATCGTTCCCCTCTTCTCACCGAGGGCCCGGAGTAAAGGGGGATGGCGGGGCGGAGGTAAGCTCGGGGATCGAGGAACGGTCAGTATTGATATTCTGGAGGAGATTGGCTTCGAGAGAGACTCTTTCGTTCCTTATAAATTGGCATCAAGTCTACCGACCGGATATCTCAAACGTCTTGAACTTGCAAGATGTCTCGCCTTAAGGCCTGATCTGATCCTTTGTGATGAAGTCTTTTCAGGGCTCAGCATGAGTGAAATCGCTAGTATGGTTCCCTTGATCGAAAAACTGCAGATGGATGGAATCACGCTGGTGATGATTGAGCATCGGCTAAGAGAGCTTTTCCGTGTGGCTAGTCGGGTCATGGTTTTAAACTTCGGAGAAAAATTGACCGAAGGGGTTCCCGATGAGGTCATGGCAAACGAAAAAGTAAAAGAGGCATACCTGGGTTCGGAGAAACTGCTCGATTATAAGTTTGAAGCCTGAGACAAACATCAGTGTAAAATTAGCAATTAACAATAATCAATTAGCAATAAAGAAACTAAGTTTAATGCTAACTTTGCACCGCTAATTTTTCAATTTGCAATGGGATTTTATGAAGATTGAACCCGAATTAACCTTTACCCAATTTGAGAGGATGTGCGAAAAATATCCGGATAAGGTTGCAATCATCTATCTGGGTGGGAAGTTTACCTATGCCCGATTACGGAATCTGATTAATCGATTTGCCACAGCCCTTACTCGCCTGGGAATAAAAAAAGGCGATAAAGTCGTACTCTATATCACCAACTCCGCCCAGTGGGTGATTTCTTTCTTCGGGATTCAAAAGATTGGTGCAGTGGTGGTACCGGTTGCCCCTATCTATACCTCTTTCGAAATCGAATATATGATCAAAGATTCTGGTGCGGAGACAATCATCTGCCTGGATACTAATTTTGGTTATGTCCAGGATGTATTTGCCAAGACCTCTTTGAAAAGGGCAATTGTGACCAACCTCGTCGACATCCTTCCCCTTTGGAAACGCACGATCGGCTTTCTCTTCGATAAGATTCCAAACGGCATCGTTAAAAAGGGAGAGAACGTCCATTTCTTCAGAGATCTCATCAGGCAAGCGCCTGAGAAAATAGATGTGAAAATCGATCCCTGGAATGACCTTTCCTATATCCTCTATACAGGCGGAACGACCGGTTTCCCGAAGGGAGTCCCTGGCAATCATATGGGCATGATCTCCTATGTCAGGGACATCATGGAGGATGTGGCGGGAGGTTATATCGAGGAGGGAAAAGATACCTATATTGCCATCAATCCTCTTTTCCACATCATGGCGCTTGGTCTGTTTGTTGCCATTGGCTTGAACTATGGCAATACGACGATCATCATGCCTGTTCCGCAGGTTGATTCCATTTTGCGAGCCATCGAAAAAAACCGGGTGAGATGGATGCTCGGAGTCCCGGCCCTTTATCGAATGATCCTCGAAAACGACCGATTGGACCAATATGATCTGAGCTCCCTCAAATACTGCTACTGTGGAGGAGATGTACTTCCGATCGAAGTGTTTAAAAGATGGAGGGAACATCTGGGCGTATCCATCTATCAGGTTTACGGCTCAACAGAAGCCGGCCATGTCACTTACAGCCGCCTGAATAGAGAACCGGAACTTTCGTCTATTGGAATTCCACTTAAGACCCGGGAATGCAAAGTGGTCGACCCTGATACCTTGGAGCCTGTGCCCATTGGCGAAACAGGAGAACTCGTGGTGACATCGGACTATACAGTGAAGCACTATTGGAATAAACCTGATGAAACAAAGCGTTCCTATGTGGATATCGGTGGCAAGGTCTATTACCGAATGGGCGATTATGTGAAACTGGGCGAGAAGGGAGATATTTACTATGTCGAACGCTCAGCCGATGTGATCAAACATAAAGCCTACCGGGTCTCAGCCTCGGAGATCGAAGCTGTCCTGCAAGACCATCCCACGGTCATTGGGGCATGTGTGGTTGGAGTTCCGGATCCCAAGGTTGGTGAACGCATCAAGGCGATTGTCGTTCTCAAGGAAGATGCGCGAGGAGTGGATGCCTCTGAATTGACCCGTTGGTGCCGCGAGAGACTGGCCCCCTATAAAATTCCTCAATACATTGAATTCAGAGACATGCTCCCCAAATCAAAAGTCGGAAAACTCCTGAGGCGGGAAATTAGAGACGAAGAGCATCGGAAGATATCTCAGGAGAAAGGCAAAGGATAAGAAAAATTATCCATCTTAGTTTATAAAGGGTCTCATATTTGAATTGACAAAGTCATTAGAAAATCTCCCCTACCCCTCTTTGCCAAAGAGGGGTATTATTCCTCCCTTTAGCAAAGGGAGGTTAGGAGGGATTTTCGAATGAATGTCTTCTTTATTTTAAAGGGGTAGTGAAGTGCTGGAAATCAAAAACCTCATGGTATTTTATGAAAATGCCCTTGCCATTAACAATATCAACATAAAATGCCAGGGTGAAAAAGTGACAGGGGTCTTCGGCGCCAACAGTGCAGGCAAGTCCACCCTCATGTACACCATCTCCGGCATCATCTTGGATGTTAAAAAGAAGGAAGAGATGAAAGGCGGAGAGAGGATTACAGTTCTTGGCAATATCACTTTCGAGGGGACCGATATCACTTTGATGAAACCCAGTGAAAGAGCAAAAAAAGGGATCATCCTCTGCCCTGAAAGGCGTAGAATCTTCGCTGAAAGCAGCACATTGGAAAATTTGAAAATCGGGGGCTATTTAGCCACAAAAGCCCAGGCCAAGAAAACCTTGGACTATGTCTTCACCATTTTCCCTGCGTTAATAAAGCTAAAGGGGAGAGAGGGCGGTTTTCTCAGCGGAGGAGAACAGCAGATGCTGGCCATCGGCAGGGCTCTGATGGCGCAACCCAAAATGCTTCTTCTCGATGAACCCCTTCTTGGGCTGAGCCCTTTGATGGAGGCCATGCTTGCACGGGCTATCCACAACATCAACGAACAGACGAAAATCGCCATTTTTGTTTCTGAACAATATGCCCGCCCCATTCTTCCCATTATCCATCACGGCTACATCCTCGAAAATGGCGGAGCCGTTCTCCAGGGAAATTCTCAAGAGTTGATGGAAAACCCAGATGTGAAGTCCGCTTACTTCGGGTTATAAGATGACAAGGAGGAAAAGATGGAACTCTTTACCGCAATGAAAGAGAGGCGAAGCTGCCGAAATTTTCTGACCGAACCCGTGGACGAGACCACGATTGAAAAAATATTGGAAGCAGCCACCTGGGCGCCATCCCCACTCAACACCCAGCCCTGGGAGTTTATAGTCATAACGAATCCTGAAGTCAAAGACAAGATCTTTGCCGAAGGGGAAAGATCCCGGAAGTGGGCGCTCGAAACTACCGGTTGGAAGTGGCTGGGAGCCTATGCGCTCGACTTCTTGAAATCCGTCCCTGTGATCATTGCGGTGATCGGTGATCCCAAGAAGTCCGGCGTGGATATGTTTATGGAGGAGGGCCCGATGGGATATCAGGCAGCCTGCTCAGCCGCCATCCAGAACATGCATCTCGCTGCTCACGCCCTGGGCCTCAGCACCTTATGGTTTACTCTTTTCGATAAGAAAGCATTAAAAGACATCCTTGGCATTCCCCTCGAGAAAATGCCCTTGGCATTGATCTGCCTTGGAAAACCGGAACGTCCCTCCGCTCCCACACCCCGCAAGGATATAAAAGAAAAAACCACTTATATCCGATGATCTCTGGTTTCAACCTAAAAATTACTTGAATTGTAATATTTTTACTCTTTGAAAAGAGGTGTAGTCAAGAAACCCAAATAATCAAATCCCCCTCAATCCCCCTTTTACAAAGGGGGAAGTATTTCTCCTCCCTTTGGCAAAGCCTGCCTGCCGGTAGGCAGGGGAGGGATTTTATGAAGCTTTTTCAAACCTCTGCCGAATCCATTCTACCATTACAGATTTAAAGATACTTCCCAACTAATTCAAATATTGACTTTCCCATAATCATTCTATATTATTTCCACTACCCGCAAAGTCTATTCTACCAAAATTCATTAAAATGGAAGAAAGGAGGTCAAAGCAATGAAGAAGAGTTCTATATTGTTATTAGGTTTTTTGATGTTTGTCTTTTTGAGTAATCCGGGTAATGTCCTGCCTCAAACGACTGAGCCCATTGTGATTGGGGCTCCAATCCCGCGAGCCTCAACATACGGTCAGAATGGGGAGAGGTCCATGCTCCTAGCCATGGAAGAGATCAATGCTGCGGGTGGAATTAAAGTGGGTGCGGTGAAAAGACCCCTCAAGCTTGAAATCGTGGATACCCGTGACCAGGAGCCTGGCGTCCCGACCAGCGAGGTTCTTTTGGCACTGGAAAAACTAATTTTGGACAAAAAGGTAAAAATTCTTACAGGTGGGCCTACTATGTCAGAATGCTGTCTGGCTGCCTTAGATTTATTCCCTAAATATAAGGCTTTAAGTCTCATCAATATTGGCTGCTGGACCCCCGGTTGGCACGCAAAGACATCCAAAGATATTGAAAACTACAAATATAATTTCAGATTAAGCGGCCATGTGGTTTACTGGGTCCGGGATTTGGTTGGATTGCTTCGCCACATCAAAGAGAAGTATGGATTCGACAAGATGTATGTCACAGTGGCAGAAGCAGCTCATGCCAAAGCTGCTGCCGAAGCTGTCGAAAAAGGGGCGGTAGCTGATGGGTGGAAGATCGTTGGAAAAGAGGTTCACCCACTTGCTACCACAGACTTCTCTATGATGCTCCGTGATGTGAAAAGAACCGGGGCTCAGGTCCTTTTCATCTGGGACCATACACCAGAATCGTTATCTATGATCACACAATGGAATGATTTAAAAATACCGTCAATTCCGATCGGTTTTGTGGGTCCAACCGAAGATCCGGTCATGTGGAAACAAACAGGCGGGAAGGTCGCCTACCTCGTTGAGTTTGCCGGTGAGGGAGGGACGCTTCCTGGCCAGAAGATAACCCCTCTGACAGAACCTTACTTTAATGCTTTTAAGAAAAGATGGGGAGATGAGCCTCGAGGTACGGGTAATGTCCCCAGCTATACTGCCCTTTATCTGTTAAAAGATATCATTGAGCGAGCTGGGACATTAGAGGTCGAATCCCTCCTGACCGCCATCAAGAAAACGGATATGGTGACCGTGGGAGGAAGATTGAGATTCGACATGACAAACCATCAGGCTATTTATGGTACCGACCCCAAAGAGACCCTTTTGGGTCAGACTCTTCAATGGCAGGATGGGAAGAGGGTCTGCATCTGGCCAAAGGAAATAGCCAGCGGTGAGTATAAGCTTCCACCATGGGTAAAATCAGCGAAGTAAAAAAGAATTTATAAAAAAAGGTATTTAGGTTACGCTTACGAAGCCCGTTTCGTCATTCGGTAACAGTTACGTTTAAATAATTAAATACGGCAGACGTAGCCTTTTATAGACGATACGGGCCTCGTTACCGATGGACGGAACCTTTTTTAACCAATTCTCTCCATAAGTAAGGAGATAGTGTGTGGATTCTCAAGAATTAATATATGGCCAGGTGGGCCAATATGAAAAGACGATTTATGATGAGCCGGTCTTTGCAGCAATTGACCGCATATGCGAGAAATATCCGGACAGGCCTGCCCTCATCTACCTGGGAAAAACATGGACTTATTCTGAGTTGAAGGAACTTATCGACCGGTTTGCCAAGGCTTTATACACCTTAGGGGTAAGTCATGGCGACCGGGTAATGCTCTATATTCCCAACTCCCCTCAATTTCTAGCTGGTTTTCTCGGATCGATGAAAATCGGAGCCACTCCTGTCCCTGTCTCTCCTATCTATACTCCCTTTGAGATTGAATATCTGATCAATGATGCCAAAACGATCTACATCCTCTGTCAAGATACCAACTTTGGTTATGTCAAAGAAGTCTTCCCAAATACCTGCCTGAGAGGAATCATTGTCACCAATTACGCAGACCTGCTCCCCTGGTGGAAGCGAGCAGTTGGAACTATCTTTGACAAAATCCCTCATGGCGTCGTCGAAAAAGATAAGAACGTCTATTTCTTCAAAGACCTCATTAAAGAATCCTCTCCGAATCCTCCAAAAGTCGAAATCAATCCAAGAGCAGACCTCAGTCGTTTGCTCTA
>VGSD01000177.1 GCA_016875155.1 Deltaproteobacteria bacterium
GCAGCCAAACAAAGGCTCTGCATGGCAATGCCTGTATCAAACATCAACCAGTCTCCTTTTATTGTGACGGCTTCCCCTTTCTTAAAACCGGAGACTCCTTTCTTCCCGCAAAGAACAATCACCAGGGGAGCCTCTGTCATTGAGGAAAGAGCCGGGTTTGTCTTGACAAGTGTTGCCGCCAGTTCAGATTTAACCTTCGGATCTTTTACGATGACCACTTCCCAGCACTGCGTATTGGCCCACGAAGGAGACCACCTCACCGCCTCCAGAATTTTTTGGAGCACTTCTTCAGGAACAGGATCAGTTTTATATTTCCGAATACTTCGTCTCCCCTTAATGATATCCATCAATTCCATATTCAAGTTCTCCTTTCTATTTATCATTATCCCCCATCAGCGGTCTCAGTCTAATCCTTCCGATACGTGTGATGGAGGCCATGGTCTTTTGCAGCGCCCATGGCTTGGGCCATTTCATCAGTCAGTGCTGCACCGTGGCGGTATTGAAAGGGCCACATACTTCTAAGGTCAAAAATACCTATGCGGTCACCATCGTATAGAATATGAGCCAGGTCAGGTTGGAGGCCAGGCATGGCACTTAACTGTCCGTTGATGAAAGTGATCCCCCGTTCTTCTGTGGGCATTCCAAGGTGTTTAAGTAGATCACCCATAGTACTTCCCTTAGGGAGATTTATTTTCAAATTGGCAAAATGCCCTTTCTCCCTATTATTCCCATAAGAAGCTAAAGCTCCGTAGAGCCATACATCCAAAGCAATATGAACCACTTCATCCTCCTGACACTCCATCGCCTCAGGGACAACGCACGATGTCCTGAGCCCACAGGCAATCAGCACAGGATGGGCTCCATCCCCAGCAACCTTCGTTCCGTTCTCGGAGATCGCAACTTTCACGTAGGTCGCAATCAGGACAAGATGGGAATTGAAATCCCCTGACCTCGCTGCGAAAACGAACATAATCCTCGGACATCCAGATCTCCGCTAAAGGCTGCTTATTCAGGTTTCCGAGAACATACCGATTGACCTGTTTTTTTCTTCCGTCCACCGCAAAATAGTGATAATGGTGTGATAGAGCATAACAGGGTGAGATGCCTCCATCCCATCCTACCACGATGGATTGGTCTTTTACAAACCGGCATCGCCTTTCAGCACCCCAGTGCATACGGGGTAGCTCAAGGGTCCCCCACGTCACCCACGCATCAGCCCTTACTGGCCAACTAGAAGCGCTCAATGCAGGTCTCGGTTCATAACCGTAAAGAATTTCTTGCCGCATCTCCTCTGTGTAGGGAAGGACATTACTGACCAGAACGCGGGCTGCATTGAGCCGTGATGCCAATCTCGTCAAGTCCGGAAGTTCGGCGACATTACTCTTGAGAATTACAAATTCAATTCCCAATGCAGGAGTTAATGACCCAAACTCTTTTTTTGCTTCGTTCAATGTCCGAATGTTATCAAGAACCTGAGAAAGCATCGCACCCCGGACACTTGCATAGGTCTCCGGTTTCACACCATCAACTGATATAACTATTCTATCTACGCCCAGCTTCACCAACTCCAGGGCCATTTCGCTGTTTAACAACAGCCCGTTAGAACCGAGAGTAACAGCCAGGTCACGCTTCCTCACCGCTTCGATCATCTCAAGGATTTGGGGGTGGGAGAGAGGCTCTCCGAACCCGGTGAAAACAATACGATTCAAGTCGGGCAGTTGGCCTAGGCTCTCTAATAAATTCTGGAAAGTGCTCTGGGGCATCTGTTCCACACCATCTTCCCAGACGTTTCGGATACAGGTCCGGCAATGGAGGTTGCATCCTGTCGTAGGTTCAATATAAAGCTTCCGCACATCAGGGAGACGTGGAAGAAGAATCAAGTCGCCTTCCCGTCCATCCAGCCAATACTCTGTTTTCGGGGAAATGTGACGCCGCTCAAGAAATTCATTGGGCAAGATTAGCCGGCCCTTGTTATCAGTACTCACCTTGGGCATGTTTTACCCGCCTACGCAGAATGCCCCGTGCGGAAGCACGGGGAGCTTCACTCAAAAAAAATACGGGCAGAGCCTGTCGCTCTGCCCGTTCGAAATCATCTTCTAAAGTTCGCCGTAGACAGAATCCAGTGCGCTATCCGGAACATCAAACACCTGGTTATGAGGGGGAAGGGGTTCATACTTCATGAACTCAGGTACGCGGTCTTCGGCTTTGCTGATACCAGCCGCCTCATTGAATGCCCTCTCCTTGCGCAAGATTTCTGCCCCGATCTTAACTACATCTTCCGATTTCCATTTGGTGCCAAAAACACCATTGCATTCCTCCACCATTCCCTCAAAACCGGTTGCAATGTCCAAAATCGCAAAAGCGATAAACAGGCAGTGGCCTGAGGAATCAATAAATGCGGTTGTTGCCTGGAAAGCACGGCTGAGGGCAGCTTTTCCTTCGGGGCTGAGCGGATCGGCCTTTCCACCAACACTCAGGATTTCAGGAGCAATCGTATAGCCAGCCGTGTGATCAGCGCCCATGGTCGTTGTGGCGTAGGTGATGCCAATCCCTTTGACCGCACGTGGTTCATAGGCAGGCATGCTTTGACGTTTTACAGTGGGGATACGGGTTAATCCATAGGCTTTGCCTGTGAATTCTGTGCCAGCACCAAGGATCCGGCCCAAGGGTGTCCCTTTGCCCATCTCCTGGACGAGTCCGATAGCTTTCTTGCCATCGCCAAATGGGATAACACCTGCTTCCATGGCAACTCCCAGAGTTGTCCCAGCCTCAATGGTATCCAAACCGTAGGCATTGCATAGGTGAACCATCTCCGCGATGTCATCTAGGCTATCAATGCCGCAATTAGCACCCAGAGACCAGTCAGACTCATATTCTACACAGGAGGCGTGTTCTGTGCCATCGGGTTTGTGCCAGGTATTAGAGCACTGAATGATACAGCCCGGGCTACAGGCATGGTTATAGAGTTCCTTTCCTAAACGCTCTTTGTTTCCTTCAAAAATGGCTTCCCCTGCGGTCTTGGCCGCGCCTTCAAACCGCCCGCTGGAGAAATTGCGTGTAGGCAACCCTCCTGCCTCATTCATAATATTGATCAGCACAGCCGTACCATAGGAATTCAATGCCCCTTTGGGTTTGGTCACATCGTGTGAGCGCAAAGCCTCATCCATCTTCTTTTTCCCTTGATCAAACAGAGCTCTGTCAACAATGGTGACTCCAGGAGCCCCCTTATTTTCCACAACGATGAATTTAAGCCTCTTGCTGGCCAACACCGAACCCAGGCCTCCGCGTCCGGCATACCGTGTAGGACGCTTCGCCAGGTCATTAAATACAATGCCTGAGTTTGCATAGCCATATTCTCCTGCCACACCACAGCCTGCGATAGCAATTCTTCCATTGAACCGATCGTAGATTTTCGGGAATACCACGAACAGGTCTTTACCCACATATTCATCGGCAGGAAAGAATTCCACTTTGGGTTTTGCCGCCCCAGCATCCCAGGTCAAATGGACCATCCAGTACTTTCCTTTTTCCTTGGGCTGACCCTCTACCACCATGGCTTTGATTTGCATGGTGGCCAAAAACTGTGCCCAGGATGATCCTGCATTGGCCTCCTTGATGCCGCCTGTCAGCGGAGACTTCCCACCAACAGAAACACGGGCTGAAGTAGAAGCCGGGGTGCCTGTGACGATACCAGGGGCAAAGACAAGTTTGTTGTTGGGGCCGAGAGGATGAGCCAGTGGAGGCACTTCAGCATGAACCATGGTGGACGTCAATCCCCGGCCGCCCAGGTTTTTGTAAGCAGCCGGCGCCTCTTCCAGACGATAGGAACAATCAGTCATATTGATTCTTAGGATCCACATAACCTTTTTCCCCCTTTCTGTTAGATTGCGTATCAGATCGAAAGATCCAATACGGTAAAATAATGTATTGGGATAAATTTCAGCATTTACTGGAATCAATTATACTTAAAAGATTCTATTAGTCAAAGGATTTATGCATCAGCGATCAAATAAATCCGAAAGACCACTTGATATGACCTGTTTGAAAATATGAAACAATCATTGACACACCCCTCCTTGGATTGGTAAGATTCACAGACATAAAGAAGGGAGAAGGTTTGCTTTGACTCAAAACCCAGATGAAGGGGGAGAAAAATTGATGAACCAACAACTCATTCAGAGGGCCGCTCAAGACATCATCAACTCCAAAAAGACGATTGCCTTCACCGGAGCTGGCATCTCCGTCGAAAGCGGAATCCCGGATTTTCGAAGTGCCGGCGGGCTCTGGGAGAAATTCAATCCCGAAGAGTATGCTCATATCCATGCCTTCTATGACGACCCGGCAAAGGTCTGGCTGATGCTGAAGGATATGTTCACCCTTGTTATGACAGCCAAACCAAACCCTGCCCATATCGGGTTGGCTGAACTGGAGCGAATGGGCTTACTCTCCGCGGTCATCACGCAGAATGTGGATGGCCTCCATCAGGCCGCAGGAAACACAAATGTGATCGAGTTTCACGGAAGCCATCACACCCTCTCCTGTCTGAAGTGTTCCACAACCACTGATGGGACCACCCTCACCATCGAAGACCTTCCAGCCCGATGCCCCCGCTGTTCCTCTCTTCTCAAGCCCGATGTTGTCTTTTTCGGCGAACCCATCCCACCAAAAGCCCAGTCGTCTTCATTCAGGGAGTCCATGTCCTGCAACGCTGTGCTCGTCATCGGAACCTCTGCAGTTGTCTATCCGGCCGCATCCATTCCCATTATGGCAAAAGAGAGAGGAGCCAAAGTCATCGAAATCAATATGGAACCGACTCCTCTCACCGGCCAGATCTCGGACTATCTGATCACCGGTTCGGCAGGGAAGATTATCCCTGCCATCGTGGAAGAAATAAAACGCCGGAGATGAAAAAGGTAGAAATATTGCAATCTTAAATTTAAGATGATATGATTTGACCGAAAGAGGTGACGATTCTTATTTGAAAGAATCACAGGGAGAAACCGCCGAGAAGGTCATTTTTGACGACCTTCAGCTTGCCAATAACCTTTTCGGCGTTCATAGCGAAAATTTAAGGCGGGTTGCCAGGACGATCGGCGTTAAGATCAGCGCTAAAGGCAATGCCATAACCATCCAGGGGGATGACCTGGATGTCCACCTCTCAAAGCGGGTCTTGAGCGACCTCTATGGCCTTCTGAAAAAGGGCTATCCCCTCTTTCCCAATGACATCGATTATGCCATTCGGATGCTCTCCGATGACCAGTCCATCAACCTCGAGGACATCTTTCTCGATACCGTCTACATCTCTTCCAGAAAGAGAATCATTACCCCAAAGAGCCTTGCCCAGAAGCGATATATCGATGCCATCCGGAAATACGATCTGGTGATCGGCATTGGTCCCGCTGGGACAGGCAAGACCTATCTGGCCATGGCCATGGCGGTCGCCTCACTCATGAAGCAGGAAGTCGAAAGAATTGTCCTGACCCGACCCGCAGTGGAAGCGGGAGAAAAATTGGGATTTCTTCCTGGCAACATGTATGAAAAGGTCAATCCTTATTTACGTCCCCTCTATGACGCCCTTCACGATATGATGGATTTTGACCGGGCATCCCGGCTCATTGAGAAAGGGGTGATCGAGGTTGCGCCTTTGGCCTTTATGAGGGGAAGAACGCTCAATGACTCTTTTGTCATCCTCGATGAAGCCCAGAATACAGGGCCGGAACAGATGAAGATGTATTTGACCCGGCTGGGTTTTAGCTCTAAATCTGTAATCACCGGAGACATCACTCAGGTCGATCTTCCCGAAAATAAGGTCTCGGGACTGATCGATATCCAGGGGATCCTTAAAGGAATTGAGGGGATCGAATTCGTCTACTTTTCGGACAAGGATGTGGTCAGACATCCCCTGGTTCAGGATATCATCAAGGCTTATGAAAGGGCGGACGAGAGACGTCAGCGAAATAGGCAACCGCCCACTTCGGAAAAATAACGATGAAGAAATTGTTTCAAGAATTAATCCATCGAATTTACCCCGGCAAAACCGCAAATGGGACAAAATCCGTTTCGTGGATGAAAAAGATCGGGGATCCTAATAATCAAAAGTGGTTCATTGGCATTGGAACCGCTCTCCTCCTCACCCTTCTCCTCTCCCCTTCCCTCCAGTTGCCCCTCAAAAAATACAAAGCCGGAGACATTGCCACCAAGGAGGTCAAGTCTACCCAGGATCTCCTTGTTGAAGACGTGAGATCGACACAGGAAAAAAGGGCTGAAGCCGAAAGGCTTATTTTCTCCGTCTATGACTACGATCCGGGAAT
>VGSD01000178.1 GCA_016875155.1 Deltaproteobacteria bacterium
TCTCCGCTCCATCTCCTCTACTAGCCACTTCAGAGCAATGGCCGCTTTCTTGGGATTGGTGACGACAGGGAGGAGGAGATGGGGGATGCCTTCATAATCGGAGAGTTCCAGCATCTTGGGATCGATCATGAGAAACCGGACCTCTTCAGGGGTGGCCTTAAAGAGGATGCTGTTGATCATCGCGTTGACCGACACACTCTTTCCAGACCCGGTTGATCCCGCCACCAGGAGATGGGGCATCCTTGCCAGATCGACGGCGAATGGCCCTCCTGAAATATCCTTGCCGATTGCAAACGAAAGTTTCGATTTTGAATTCCGAAACAGATCCGTATCGATAATCTCTTTGAGATAGACGGTTTCCCTGTTTGTATTCGGGACTTCGATCCCGACCACCGCTTTTCCAGGAATGGGAGCAACGATCCGGATCGTCACGGCACTCAGCGCAAGTGCCAGATCATCCGCTAGATTGACAATCCGGCTGACCTTTACTCCGGGGGCCGGCTCAAACTCATAGACTGTGATAACCGGGCCGGGCCTCACCTCTACGACCCGCCCTTCCACCCCGTAATCCAGGAGTTTCTTCTCCAGGATGCGGGAGTTCATCACCAGGCTATCGCGATCGATCTTCTGCCTCTTTTCCGTTTCAGCTTCGAGCAGGGAAATCGGAGGAAGTTGAAACTCCTTCTTGGTCTCTGCAAATTCAAAGGTTTCCTGTTCGGCGATCTCGGCCCGTTTCTTGGCGGGCGTGGGCTTCTCAACAACAACAACTGGGGGAGGCTCCTTGGTTTCTTCTCTCGCTTCTCCTTTGGCCTCAACTTTCTCCTGCTTCCGTTTAATTAACTTCTTCGCCCTCTCGCTCTGTTCTTTCCTGACCATCTTCATCGTGCTGATTTTCTCGATCAGCCTGGCTACTCCACTCCCCAGACGGCGGAGCAAGGCGATAAAAGAGAGCCCCGTCCCTAAAACGAAACCAAGGATCAAAATCACGACAAAAAGGATCGTGGCCCCTGGAAGGTTAAAATATCGAACCAGTTGCCTTGAAAGAATTTCCCCGATAAACCCTCCTACCAGGAGGTCCTGTGCGTAAACCTTAAGTGGCTTCATCCATAAACTGAAAAGAGATGAGGTGGCCAGGAGGATGATGGTCCAACCTCCCAATTTGACCAGCGGATACTTCCACTCCCAGTTCAGGATGAAGCTGAAGGCACACAATCCAAGGACGAGACAGATGAGAAAGGAAGGGAAGCCAACCCCCTGGAAGAGGAGGCCTGCGATATAGGCTCCGACAATGCCCATCCAGTTGTTGATCACCTTTATCTTTTGAGAGGAGAAAGAAAAAAGGGACGGGTCGGCCGGATTGTAGGAGACCAGGCTGAGGAAGAGAAAGACGGCGACCGCTACCAGCAAGAGCCCGATGATCTCCCGTTTTAATTTCTCTTGAATGGATTCCTCGATCACGCTATCCCCCTGTTTCTGTTATTTCATCATGCCCAATGCGCGCCCACAAATGAGTGAAACATAACGAGCGTTTTGGTTTAGGTTAAGGCTACGGTTACGAAGCCCCTGCCTACCGGCCCCGGTCCCGCACTATTAATAGACCGAGGGCGGGGCAGGCAGGCGTTTTGGTGATGGCTACGGTTACGTGTAAAGAATTAAAAGACAAAAAACGTGACCTTTTATTAACGATACGGGCCTCGTTACCTTTACCGTGAGGCTTTATTTCTGTGTGATGAGCTCAAAATTTTTTGTAATCGTTTCGCTCACCTTTTCCATCAAAGTATTTCTGTCTTTCATTGAATAAGGTTCTGTCTCAATGGGGTCGCCTATTCTGATCCGGATCTCTCCAGAAGAGGCAGTCAACCGGTCCTTGGGCATGATCTCCCGGGTTCCGGCAATTGAAATGGGGACGATCGGAACCTTCGCCTTCATAGCCAGGCTAAACCCTCCCTTTTTAAAAGGTTGAATCGAGCCGTCCGGGCTCCTCGACCCTTCAGGAAAAATGGTAACCGACATCCCATCATGGATCTTTTGAGCGGCTTCGTTCATCGCCTCCACTGTTTCGCGCGTTCCCTGCCGGTCGAGGCTGATATATCCCGCAGCACTCATGGCCCAGCCGAAGAAAGGAATGGAGAAGAGTTCCTTTTTCACCAGCCATTTGAATTGAAAGGGAAGATGTCCCAGAAGGACAAAGATATCATAACTCCCCTGGTGATTCGACATAAAGATAAAAGGTCCCCTGCTCTTTATCTTCTCCAGACCCTCGACTTTGACTTTCACTCGATTGGCAAGCAGGGCAACCCTTCCCCACATTCGCGCACAATGGTGGCCTATTCTCCCCTTCCGGTCAAGGGGGTAACTCACAAGAGTGAGGACACCCAAGACCAAAGTGGCAATGACAATACAGGTCCAAACAAAAATGGTACGAATCATATGCTTCGCAGGTTGAGGTTTAGGTTTAGGTTGAGGTTTAGGTTGAGGTTCAGATTTTTCTTAACCTTAACCTCAGCCTTAACCTTTTCCTTCCCCATCATTCCAACATTCCATCATTCCGGCTGTTAAATTCTTCTTTCCAGCTCCTTAAGAATCCCCTTCACCTCATCTCTAATCCTATCGTCAATATCATAGGGAGACTTTCCTTCCCGGTCAGCCTGCAGGATCTTCGGATTAAAACTCATATGCCCCAATACAGGAAAATCGGAAAGACCCTCTTCGATCACTTTTCGATCTTCTTCGGAATTGACCTTGTTGCCGACGATCATCACCTTTTTAATTTTTAGATCCTCTCCCAATTTCTTAATCTGCTTGGCTGTTTGGATCGCCCGCTGTCCGGGTTCAACCACGATGACGAGTCCATCCACATAGCCTGTGCTTCCCCGTCCCAGATGTTCAAGCCCTGCCTCCATATCAATGATGAGTGCCTCATCCCTCAGGACAAGGACATGGCGAACCAGGTTCTTCAGAAGTACGTTTTCAGGGCAGAAACAACCTCCGCCTCCCTGCGGGATACACCCCAAGAGAAGGAGCTTCACGCCCTCATAGGTCACCCCCAATTCATCCGGAATATCATCGACTTTGGGGTTGAGTTTAAACATTGAACCATAACTTCCCTTCTTCGATCCTGTTCTTTCTTCAATCAGAGAGGTCATGGAGGCAATCGGAGAAAGTTTGTCTAAAGATTCCTTTGGCAGGCCAATGGCAGAGGCCAGATTCGAATCCGGGTCAGCGTCAATGGCAAGAACCTTCTTTCCTTCCGCAGCCAGGATGCGTGCCATCACTCCTGCAAGCGTCGTCTTTCCAACCCCACCCTTTCCCGAAATTGCGATCTTCATTGAGTCTCCTTTCCAATCAATTTCTTTATCATAGCCAAAAATTAAAAAAATGTCTAACCAAAGATATTTGAAATTCCCCCTCACCCTCTCCCTCTCCCCAGCGAGGAGAGGGAGAGGGTGAGGGGGTCCCGCGTTTCGCGGGATTAGAAGTAAATTCTCAGATTTAAATTCTAAGAATCTAATAACCCAAAAAATGATGACAAATGTTTTGTTTAATTTCATCAATTTAATCTTATTAATCGTTTCGTAATCTGTGTAATCAGAGATTTCAGAACCTTTTCTGAAATCTCTTAATTACTATTTGACAAACCGAACGATAATCAATAATGATAAAAGCATTATGGCAAAGATGAATAAGAAAATTCTGGGCCTCCTCAGTGTCGCCCATTTTGTCACCGACCTGAACCAGGGAGCTCTGCCTGCTCTCCTTCCCTTTTTCAAAGATGCGCTCAATCTCTCCTATACAATGGCTGGCACCATTCTTCTTTCTGCAAACCTGACCTCCTCCATCATTCAGCCAATCCTCGGTCACCTCTCAGATCGGAGGCCGATCGGATGGTTTCTTCCGCTGGCCCCCATCATCGCCTGCCTGGGTATCTCCGCTTCAGGCTTTATTCCAAATTATTTCCTTCTCCTGGTCTTAATCATCATCACTGGATTCGGGATTGCACTCTTTCATCCCGAGGGATTTAAAACAGCCTATTTTTTTACGTGTGAAAAAAAAGCGACAGGCATGTCCATCTTCGCTGTCGGTGGAAACCTGGGCATTGCCATCGGCCCAATCTGGGCGCTTCTCCTGGTCACCTCGCTGGGTCTCCATGGAACTCTCGGAATGATCGTTCCGGGGATTCTCATCGGGGGTATTTTGCTCTTCAACCTGTCCGAAATCACCTCTCCTGTACAGTTGGCTCACAGGGAGAGTAAAAAAGTGGAGAAAAAGTCACTCACAAAAGATCAGAAATGGACTTTCTTTCTCCTTGTCACCATTGCAACCATTCGAGCATGGGTACAATTCGGCCTGGCTACCTATATCCCTTTCTACTATATCAATTACCTTAAGGGAAACCCCCTCTATGCGGGGAAACTCGTTTCCACTTTTCTCATTTCGGGAGCTGTGGGAACGCTTATTGGAGCTCCCCTGGCGGACCGCTGGGGTCACAAGAAATTCTTAAATATCACTTTGCTCCTTTCATTTCCTTTTTTCATCCTTTTCTATTACAGCAGCGGCTTCGTCTCATTCATCATCCTCGGAATTGCAGGAATGATCCTGATCTCCTCCTTTGCCCTCACAACAGTGATGGCCCAGATAACCCTTCCCCAGCATCTGGGAATCGCTTCAGGAATGATGGTGGGCTTTTCCATGAGTGCAGGAGGAATTGGCGTTACCATCCTCGGTGCGATTGCGGACACCTGGGGAGTACCCATGGCAATGAAGACCATCTTGATTCTCCCGTTGATCGCCTTTGGTTTCTCCCTGATCGTGAAGTATCCCCTAAAATTGAAAGGAGAAGAATGAAAACGATTCTGGTCACTGGCGGAGCAGGTTTTATCGGGTCCCATCTTTGCGAAAGGCTTCTCAAGGAAGGCCATTCTGTAGTCTGCCTCGACAACTTCGACAGTTATTATGATCCTAGCATCAAAATTAGGAATGTCGAGCAGATTAGCAAGAAGTTTCCTGGACTTTTCACAGTGGTCACTGGCGACATACGGAATCGCGACCATCTCACAGAAGCGTTCAAAAAGAACCGAATCCATGCAGTCTTTCATCTTGCCGCAAGAGCCGGGGTAAGACCTTCCATCGCCGACCCCCTGCTTTACGAGGATGTGAATTTAAAGGGAACAGTCACCCTTCTCGAGGTTTGTAAAGCTTTTGATATAAAAGACTTCATCTTTACTTCCTCCTCTTCGGTCTATGGAGAGAATCAGAGGGTCCCATTTTCTGAAACCGACCTCGATATTCAACCCATCTCACCCTACGGGGCAACCAAACGGGCAGGAGAGCTTCTCTGTTATTCTTATCATCACCTTTTTGGAATGAATGTGGCCTGCCTCAGGATCTTTACGGCCTATGGCCCCAGACAGAGACCGGAGATGGCTATCCACAAGTTCACCTCGCTGATGGATCAGGGAAAAGAGATTACCATGTTCGGTGATGGTTCTTCAAAAAGGGATTACACCTATATTGATGACCTCATTGACGGAATGATGGCTGTTCTTCAACGCCATAAAGGCTATGAGATTTATAATCTCGGGGAATCGCAAACCACTTCCTTGAAAGAACTCATTGGGATGATTGAATCGACACTTGGGAAAAAAGCAAAGATTAAAGTGATGGAGAACCAACCCGGAGACGTCTCGATCACATATGCCGACATCAGCAAAGCCAGACGATTACTCAATTACCAACCCAAGATAACAATGGAGGAAGGAATTAAACGATTCGTCGAATGGTTTAAAGAGCAATAATATCTCCTTTCTGATCAGTGATCACTGATTACTGCCTTCTTTTTTTCTCTCGCAGATGATCTTCCACCCATCGCCAGATAACGAATCTATAACGGGTCTATCACCCCAAAATAGAGAAGTGTCCCTCATTTCCTAATTTCTATCTAATTTCTATCGAATTGACATAGTGTATCAAAAGTGTTACATTAGTTTTGGAGGTGAAAAGGATGCCTGTAAAAAACCCTCGAATTAATGTTGTCCTGGAAAAACCCCTTTACCTTACTATTGAAGAACTGGCAAACAGAGATGGTGTTTCACTCTCGCTGAAGATGCGTGACCTGGTGAAAGAGGCTCTGGAGATCGAGGAAGATATAGCGCTTTCCGTTTTCGCAGAGAAAAGGGAACGTACATTCACCAAAACAAAGGCGTTGAAACATCAAGAGGTATGGTAACGGTGCCGTTCCAACTCAGATACC